>JARRNW010000204.1:0-6489 GCA_037384565.1 Candidatus Thiodiazotropha sp. | reverse complement strand
GCGGGGGTGGGGGATGCCACCATCTACAACTACTTCCCATCCAAAGAGAAGTTGATTTACGGCTACTGCGAGGAGGTGCAGCGCAAGGTCATGGCGGAACTGCGCGCCATCGAACAGTTTCACGAGTACACCCTGGGTGAGCAGTTACAGCAGTTGATCGAGGTGGAGCTGCAGATCTGGCTTCCGGCGCGGGAGTTCCTGCAGCAGATCTTTCGGCATACTCTTTCATCGCCTATGAGCGCCTACGAACAGTTGGCGGTGGCGCGGGATCTGAATATGCGGATGGTGGTGGATCTGCTGGATGCCGCGATCGAGGCGGAGGAGATACCGGAACAGCCCTATCGGGAGTTACTGCCTCGGCTCTTCTGGGACTACCAAAGCGGGATTATCGCCTACTGGCTCAGGGACGACTCTGAAGGATTTGCCCATACCACCGAACTGGTGGACCGGAGCATCGAACTGCTGATCGGTCTGTTGCAGTTGGGGTTGGTGGGCAAGACGTTGAATCTGATCTCGTTTGTTTTTCGCACCCATGTGATGAGCCGTTTGGAACAATTCAGTGATCTCAAAGGGGCGCTGCACAAGACCAAGCGACGTTTCATGGAAGGAGTGGGCAATGAGTCAGGTTCCTGAGGGCCCATTAAAACGGGCGCGAATCGCGGGCACCACGGCGGTGCGCCTGGGTTTGGAGCAGTTGGGCCAGCGTGCAAAACGCCCCTTTCTTTCCGATGAGGCGCGCCAGGCCTCGGATCTTGCGCTGGAAGAGCGGCAGGCACGTCAGCTGTTCGATACCCTCTCCCAGTTGCGTGGCACGGCACTCAAGGTTGCGCAGATGCTCTGTATGGAGATGGAGCTGCTGCCGGAGGCCTATCGGGTCGAACTGGAACGTGCCTGTCATCGGGTACCGCCCCTGAACCGGGTGCTGGTGCGCAAGGTTCTATTGGAAGCGTTCGGAAGCACGCCTGAAACCCTGTTTGCAGAGTTCGACGACCGGGCTTTCGCCGCGGCCAGTCTGGGACAGGTTCATGGGGCGACCACCCATGACGGTCGCCGAGTGGCGGTTAAGATTCAGTATCCGGGGATCCATGTGGCTATCGATAGCGATATCGCGCTGATGCGCCAGCTCGCCCGGGTGATGCCCAATTCGGAACTGACCCTGCAGTCCCTGGATGAGATCCACGCCCGTCTGCGCGAGGAGGTGGATTACGTCCGGGAGGCGGAAAACACCTGTTGGTTTCGGCAACGGCTCGGGGATAGTCAGCCACGGATACCTGAGGTCATTCCCGAATACAGTGGTACCCGAGTGCTGACAACCTCGTTGGTGGACGGTTTGCATCTGGATGACTGGCTGGCGACCGGACCTGACCAGACCGCCCGGGATCGGGCGGCCCAGGCACTCTACGACCATTTTATTCATACCGCCCGTAATCTGAGATGTATCCATGCCGATCCGAATCCGGGTAATACCTTGTTCTCCGAGGATGGCACGATCACGTTGATCGATTTTGGGTGCGTGAAGCGGATTTCCAGTGGGTTCATCGAGTGTCTGCCGGAACTGCTCGGGGCCTATCTGAGGGATGATCCGAGTGCTTTGTTTCAGTCTTACGAACGGTTGGGGATAGTGATCGACCACCAATCGGAGTCGCTCTATGAAGAGATACTACGCCCCTTTGGCCGTTGGCTGGTGGAGCCGCTGCGAGACGAGTATTACGACTTCGGAGAGCACCCGGACTATACGGCGCGGGGTCTGGTCGTGATCTATGGTCTGCAACGTCTCAAGGGACTGCACGGCCTGGCCGACGACTTCATCTTTTTTGATCGCACCATCTACGGGCTGTGTAAGCTGTTCGAGCGCATGGGGGCCCGGGTGCGTTTTCGTCACCACTGGTTGGAGGAAAGGGAATGCACATCGTGAATATTCATCAATGTCGCTTGGAAGCCGGTTTGTCACAGGCAGGGGGACTGATCGATGCCCTGGCATCTGCCGAGGATTGTTTCTGGCCCGGCGAGCGGTGGCCGCTTATGCGTTTCGATCGCCCGCTTGGGGTCGGCGCGACAGGCGGTCACGGACCGATCGGCTATACGGTAGAGGCCTATCAGCCGGGTTTACTGGCCCGGTTTCGCTTTACCCGTCCGTCGGGTTTCAACGGACACCATTGGCTGGAGGTGCAGTCTGACGGACAACAGGGGTCGATTCTGCTTCACACCATCGATATGCAGGCTTCTGTGAAGAATTGGTTTTACTGGTGGTTTATTATTCGCCCCTTGCACGACGCTCTGCTGGAGGATGCGCTTTGCAATGCGAGGCGTGCGATGGGAATGCCGGAAAAGCGGCGTCCCTGGTCGCTTTGGGTCAGGTTTTTGCGGCAGGTGCAAAGGGTGCCGGAAACCTGAAGTAGCCCTTATAAGATCCTGATCTCGTCATGATCAACGGCTGAATTTACGAAGGGTAGAAACACTATCAGTAGCATTGGCGTGAATTTGAATCAGAGATCCTTTCCACAGAATGGCCTCGGGTTCAGCCAGTTTCCACGGGTGATTGATCCTAGGGTTCATTATTGGTCACGATATACCAACGAGTTTGATGACTTGGATGATCGCGAGTAGGGGGATACTTCGTTAAGGTCTTTGACCTTGCAATCCCTGGGATAGGAACAACTTCCCGTGAGCGTCGATCATCACCGCTTCCACGTCATCGAGTCGGTTGATCAGGTCCATGCCTGCTTCGACGCCCAGAACGAACAGACTGGTGGAGAGGGCGTCGGTGCGTGTGGCGTTGGGGCCGATGATCGTCACACTCTGCATCTCGCTGGCGGAGCGACCGGTTTTGGGGCTGATGATGTGGTGATAACGCACCCCGTCGGATTCGAAGTAGCGCTCGTAGTCGCCGGAGGTCGAAACGGCGGTGTCCGATAGGTTTAGGGTGGTGGCGATGGCGTTTTTGCGTCTCGGGGCCTGAATACCGATCTGCCAGGGACGTCCCTGATGATCCCCCAGCAGACGACTGTCGCCCCCGGCGGTCACCAGGGCGTGACGTATTCCTCGTTTCTGCAGCAGGGCGATGGCCTGATCCACGGCATAACCTTTGGCAATCCCCCCCAGGTCGATCTTCACTCCAGGGCGTTGGAAAAATACACTGCGCGGTGCCCGGTCCTGGAGGACGTGATGATAGTCGATCAGGGGCAGGGATGCCTGGGTGGTCTCCGGACTGGGCTTTTCACCGGTACGGTAGTCATAGAGGTGACCCACTGAGGCGAAGGTGATGTCGAAGGCACCTTGGGTTAACTCCGAATACTCTCGCGAGCGTTCGAGCAGCTGGAAGAACTCCTCAGAGATCGGGAGGGGGCCTTCGGCGGCCATCCGATTGACCAGGGAGAGTTCGCTGTGCTCTTTATACGGACTGAGTTTGTCATCCAGTCTGCGGAATTCGTCGAACACTTCCTGGATGGCCTGTCGGCCTTCATCTTGCCGCTCATACCATAACTCCACCGAGACCCGAGTGCCCATGATCGCGGCGTTGTCGTGCAGCCATTCGGCCATCACGTCGTGGGTATGGAGGGATAGCAGGAGCAGGACGAATGTCAGCCAGTAAAGAATTCGGGGTAGCTGCGAAGGCAATGGGTTCTGGTGTCGTAAAGGCATCGATACGGATTCAGGTATTAAAGGATTGCACCGCAAAGATACGCCAATCAGCGCCAATAATCACAGTATACTATGCGGTTATTCGCGCTGATTGGCGTATCTTTGCGGCTTCCCTTCGGGCACGCTGATTTCCTGCTGCAGTGTTAGGACGGCAGGAAGTCGATGGGGTAAGAGACCACCGCTTTGTCCACTTCTCGTCTGGGGAACTTGAACAGCTTGATACGCGAAATCAGCTTCTTCTCCAGCTGGGGATTGTTCAGCTCAGAGGAGACGATCTTGCAGTTAAGCACCTTGCCATCGGGGGAGATGGTCAGTTCCAGTACCACCTTGCCCCGCAGGGTCGGGTCCTTGCGCAGGGCGCGATTGTACAGTGCGTAGACCGCTCCTTTGTTCTGATCGAAGACCAGTTGGATCTCCTCCCGGGTACGGTTGCCCTTGGACTGGCCTCGGGCGTTGCGGCTGCTCTCTGAGGCGGCCTGACTGCCTCGGGTGATGTCCTTACTGGCCACCTGGGTGGTGGTTCGGGTGCCGAGCCCCTGGCTGCCCGTGGCGCGGCTCAAACCGGAGGTGTTGATGCCACCGCTACCCTGTGAAGCGGAAGAGGTGATGATCGATCGCTGGTTGACCACGCCCTGGGTGCCTTTGTCGGTGATCTTCTGTACCCCTCGCACATTTTTCAGAACCGGTTCTTCCCGCAGGTCGGCGAGTTGATCCGAGAAGGCCAGCAGACCGGAGCTGGCGGCCTTTTTTCGTGCCTCTTCAGCGTCAGGTTTTTTCTTCGCTACCTGCTTGGGAGGCTCCTGCTTCGCCGGTTCGGGTTTCTTTTTGACAACCTCGGGTTTCTTCTTCTCCGGCTTGGGCTTTGGCGGCTCTTTCTTGACCAGCTTTTTCGGCTTGGGTTTGGGCTTGGGTGGAGGCGTCTGTTTCTGTTCCAGGATCAACCGGGCCAGACGCGGAGGAATGGACTGTTTCTTGAAACGCTCCTTCTCGGGGAGTTGGATCAGGGTGATCAGGGAAGCCAGAACCAGGGCGGTGATCATGGTTACGACAAAGATCACATGAAAGCGCCGCTCTTCGGTGCTGGCCGTGTTCCAAGGCAGGTTCGCGGAATGTCGGTAGGAGACGCTCACAGGGCCTGCCCTCCCGAGGCTGGAATGTTTTTCCGCATTACAGCCAGAGAGACATGGGGATATTCGGAGTCCGCGCAGGTGGCCATGACCCGTTTCAGCAGATTGTAGGGCAGCCCCTTGTCACCCATGATGGTGATGTGGCCCTTGAAGGGTTCGAGGCTGGTGCTTTTGGCCCGTTCGGCATGTTGCTGCAATTCCTCTTTGAGGGCGCTCAGCACGATTCCCTCTGGCAGGGGTTGGGTGAGGTCGATGACCTGGTGTCCCTGCACCAGAATCTGCCGGGCGTTGACCATCACGGTCAGGGTTTCCTCGGGCTTGAGTTCGGCCACGGATTCCGGAAGCGAGAGCGCCTTGGCGTTGGGCAGCACCTGCACTTCGCCGGAATTGACCAGTAGAAAAAATACCAGGATGGTGAAGATATCCATCAGCGAAACCAGGTTGAGCGCTGCGTTGCTCTTGTTTCTGCGATGATGGCGCTCCATCCGCTTGGCGCGTCGCGACATTTTCATGAGGCGTTACCCTGTTCCTGCGTTTGGGCCGCGACCGGAGGGGCGTCACCCAATGAAATCTCTGGAAAAAGTTCGTATTGGGTCACACTGCCAGCCTCGACTCGTACGGTCATACGCACCGCGTCCATGACCTTTACCATGGTTTCATACGGGGTGTCCGACTCCGAGAGGATGAACACGCTGCGTTTGTTCTGAAAGCGCACTTTTACCTGTACCAACAGTTCGTTGAGCGCCTTGAAGTCGTAGCCTTTATCCGTGTTTGGGATGCTCCGGATCAGACCGCCCTGGCGATCCGCCACGTCCAGACTCTGCTTACGGATGATGACCTCGAGTTGCAGTTCCTTGATCGCCTTCATGGCACCATCCCCCGCCGGGGGCAGATAGAGCTCGATGATCGAGAAGCGGGAGAAGGCCGCCGTGATCAGCAGAAAGGGAATCAGGATCACCATCAGGTTGAGGAAGGCGGTGATGTTAAGCTCCACCTCCCGATGATGGCGTCGAAATCGTCCGCTCATGCATTACTCCGGCTGGAATAGGCCTTCTCGTTGAAGATGTTGAGGAACTTCACCGAGGCCATCTCCAGGCTGTCGACGATAGCGGTGGTCTTGCTTTGCAGTAGGGCGTAGACCAGCAGCAGGGGGATCGCGGTCATCAGTCCGAATGCGGTGGTGTTCATGGCCACCGAGATACTTGCGGAGAGCATGTCGGCCTTGACCGAGGGATCCGCATTGGAGACCGCGGTGAAGGCGTTGATCAGACCGATGATGGTGCCCAACAGGCCGAGCAGGGTGGCGATGTTGGCCAGGGTGCTGAGGTAGTGGGTACGTTTCTCCATGCGCGGAATCGCCTCCATCAGGCCCTCTTCCATGGCGACTTCTACATCGTCGCGGCGGCGAGCGGTACGGGCCCGGGCCAGACCGTAGGTGAGCATGGTGCCGATGGCGGTCTTGGATTTGTTGGCCGCGTCCATGGCGGACTTGAAATCCCCGTCATTCAGGTAGGGAAGCACCTTTTTCCAGGTTCGCTTGTTGCTGCCGGTGGCCAGGGTCAGATAGATCCAGCGTTCGACGGCAATGGCTAAACCACCGGCGAAGATCACCAAAATGGGATACATGAAAAGCCCGCCCTCCTGAAAAAAGCGGATGATGGTGTCGATGAGCGCCATAGGGTTCTCCGTAGTTACGCGACTGGATTTGAACGAGGTTTGT
>JARRNW010000203.1:0-6547 GCA_037384565.1 Candidatus Thiodiazotropha sp. | reverse complement strand
GATCTCGCGCGACTCAAGGCCAAACGTACCCTGGGCCACAACCCGGCGGGCGGGGCGATGATCCTGGCCTTACTGGTGATGCTGACAATCACGGTGTTGAGCGGATTGCTGGCATACGGAGCCGAGGGGATGGGGCCGCTGACGGAGGTGTTCCGCCACAAGGCGAGTTATGGCAGTGAGTTCTTTGAGGAAGTCCATGAGTTCTTTGCCCACGTCACGCTGGTCCTGGTGTTTGTCCATTTGGGTGGTGTCGCATTGGGATCCCTGCTGCATCGGGAGAATCTGGTACGTGCCATGTTCACGGGTCGCAAAGCCCGCTGAGAAGGAAAGCTGATGAAAAGAGAAATACTGATACTGATGCTATGGCTACCGATACCGGGGCTGGCCGACAGCGTGGAACAACGTCTGCAAGCCTACCAGGCGGAGGGGGCGAAAGATTTTTCCGCGCAAAACGGTGCACAAGTCTGGTCACGCAAGGTTGACGACCCGCAAAGCGGGAACAGGCGCTCCTGTCAGGACTGCCATGGCGAAAATCTGACCCAACCGGGTAAGCATGTCAAAACCGGCCGGTCGATAGAACCGATGGCACCATCGGTCAATCCCCAGCGATTGACCGATGCACGAAAAATCGAAAAGTGGTTCAAGCGTAATTGCGAATGGACCTGGGGCCGTGCCTGCACGATTCAGGAGAAGGGCGACATCCTGCGCTTTCTCCAGCAACAGTAAACCAAGGTGATCATTATGCGACTATCAAAACCCATTGTAATTATCTTGACCGCAATACCACTGCTTCTAGGTATTGGTGTGGCGCTTGCGGATCATGACGAGGACGAGCATGAAGGCCATTGGTCCCGTTGGTTCGGCTCTCCAGTGGCACCCGTGAAATCCCCGGGTGACACGCTCTATCAAGAGGAGTGTGGTGGTTGCCATTTTCCCTTTCAACCGGGTTTTCTACCGGCTACATCCTGGATTGATATCATGAATAACCTGGAAGATCATTTCGGGGATAATGCCGCATTGGATGAGGACGCTCAACGCCGTATTCTGGAGTACCTGAGCGCGAACGCCGCAGATGCCATGAATCGGGAAATACCCAGGAAGGTCATGTGGTCTCTGCGCTATACGCCGAATCCGCAAAGAGTTACAACAACGGCATTCTTCCGTCATGAACATGATGAGATCTCCGCGCTACTGCGACGCCATCCCAATCCCGATATCTCTTTCAGTAACTGCGATACCTGTCATACTCGGGCACTACAGGGTTACTATGACGAGCACGATATTAACATTCCCGGTCTGGGACGTTGGGATGACTGAAACGGCATACTGCTGAACATGAATGGTTGGAGAGTCTGGATCCTGATCCTGCTGCTGATACCCGATCGGTGGGTTCTGGCCGAGGAGCATTCTCATGACGAAGCCCGTCGTTTGACGGAGCAGGGGGTGATTCTGCCCTTGTCCGAGATACTCTCCAAAATCAGCGAGCAGGAGAAGGGCCGGGTGCTTGAATTGGAGCTTGAACACAAGCACGGTCGTTATCTGTATGAAATCGAACTCCTGGACAAGCAGGGCCGTGTCTGGGAATTCAAAGTGGATGCGCAAGATGGTCGGATACTCAAGCGCGATCGGGAGGATTAAGGCATGCGCCTGCTGCTGGTGGAAGATGACTCACTCCTCAGTGACTCCCTGAAGCAGGACCTGGAACGGGAGGGGTTCGCGGTGGACCAGGCAAGCCAGGGCGTGGAGGCCGAGTTCATGGGGGATGAGATGGACTATGATCTGATTGTCCTGGATCTGGGGTTACCGCAACGATCCGGTCTGGAGGTATTGGGAAATTGGCGAACCAAAGGTGTCCAGACCCCAGTGCTGATACTCACAGCCAGGGATGCCTGGCACGAGCGAGTGGCCGGTTTTAAATCCGGTGCGGATGACTATCTGGGTAAACCCTTCCATGTCGAGGAACTGGTTCTGCGCATTCGGGCCCTGATCCGACGCAGTCACGATATGCTCGGCAATCGCCTCAAGGCAGGGGGGCTTGAATTGGATGAAGAGCGTCAGCAGGTGATCCTACCTTCCCAGCAACGTATTGAGCTGACCGGAACCGAGTTTCGTCTGTTACGCTGTTTTCTTCTGAACCAGGGAAAAATCATCTCCAAGACCCGGCTGACCGAACATGTTTACGAACAGGATTTCGATCGGGACAGCAACCTGATCGAGGTTTACATCCGCCGTCTGCGGGACAAACTGGGCAAACAGGCCATTGAAACTCGTCGTGGCCAGGGATATGTCTTTGTCGGGCTCGAAACGGGTTAACTCACTGGAATTTCGTCTGCAGACCGGGCTGACCCTCAGCCTCAGTCTGTTGATGGTGCTGCTGTGGCTGTTCGGTGCCGGGTCCGTGCAACATCTGACGGAAGATTTTATTGCTTCCCGCCTGGAACACGATGCCGAGGCCATCCTGGCGGCCATGGAGTTGGGGCAGGGTGTTTCAGTGGTATCGGCCAAGCTCAATCAGATCTACCGCCGACCCTATTCCGGGCACTACTACCTCATCCTGGCGGATCAGGGTGAGGAGGTGGCGTCCCGGTCCCTGTGGGATTATAAATTCCAGATTCCCCGGATGCCTTTCGGGGTGTCGGAGCGCTTCCATCTGCCGGGTCCTGATGGTCAGCATCTGCTGGTCTGGACCCGTGGATATCGTAAACAGGGGCGGGACTTCACCCTCGCCGTGGCCGAGGATCTGCGTCCTCTCAAACAGCAACGCGACCGATTTCTCAAGCACTTCGCCCTGGTGGCCCTGGCGGGGCTGGGGCTGCTGTTGGTGCTTCAGGGAGTGGTGGTCAGGGGGGCGTTCCGTCGACTCAATCCACTGCGGCAGGATGTCCATAACCTGGCTACGGGCCGGGAGCAACGGCTGCGCGAGGATGTACCCACGGAGTTTCTGCCGTTGGTCAACGAGGTCAATCATCTTCTGCGTCTGTTATCGACCCGCAATCAGCGTTCGCGCAATGCCATGGGCAATCTCGCGCATGCACTCAAGGGTCCCTTGAATCTCCTGACCCGTCACTTCGATCAATCCACCCCTTCTGATCCGAGTCTGCAACAGGCCCGTGATCAAGTGGAACGTATTCGGATATTGATGGATCGGGAGTTGCGACGGGCACGCCTGGCAGGCGGGAAAACCCTTAGTGAGCGCTTCGATGTACAGAAAGATCTACCCGACCTGCTGCATGCGCTTCGGCAGATATACCGGGAACGCCAACTGCATCTCGAACCCCGGATCGAGGGAACACCCAAACCATTCGGTGACCGAGAGGATATTCTGGAGTTGTTGGGAAACCTGTTGGACAATGCCTGTAAGTGGGCGCGCAGCCGGGTGATATGCCGTGTATCCGGGAGTCGGGGATTAGATATTGTCATCGAAGACGATGGTGAGGGTCTTGAAGACGATGCCATCGAACTCATGACTCAAAGAGGACGCAGACTCGATGAGTCTGTTGATGGACATGGCCTGGGATTGGCGATCGTGAATGATGTGGTCGAACTCTACGATGGACGGATACGCTTCGATCGGTCCCCGGAACTGCATGGGTTAAGGGTCAGGGTTGAGCTCAATCCCATAAGCTAAATTCTTCACAGTGTCGCAGGGAGGCGACTTCGATGAGCAATGATCTTCCGTCACTGAGTATTGAACCCACATCCTCGCGACTGCTCCTGGCATGGTGGATACTGCTCTATCTGTGTGCCCTGGTGTCGATACTGCTCACTGAGGCGAGTTGGGTGGTACAACTGGCGCTGCTCAGCGTGCTGTCATTGAGTGGTGTACTACGCTACCGGCAGGCCGGCATGCCTCAACAACAGGGGATCGTTCGGCTGACGTTGACTTCAAGTGGCTGGTGCAAACTGGTTCTGGGCAGTGGCCGACAGCGCAAGGCCAGACTGCGAGGCGACAGCTTTGTCAGTCCCTGGGTGATTATATTACGCTTCGATCTGCTTCAGGGGCGCGGTCGGTCAAGTCTGGTGGTGTTCCGGGATGCGCTTTCCGAAGATCGGATGCGTCGTCTGCGGATCATGCTGGGCTATATCCGTTTCTGACATCATCCTACTGCACCACACGAGTGTAGTGTCAGTACGGAGAGTAGGACTCGGGGATCAGGATGGTCGGGGATTTCTGTACCCGATCGTCCGGGTAGGGAAAGTCGATCGTGAAATGCAACCCCCGGCTCTCACGACGGCACTGGGCTGAGCGGATGATCATATCGGCCACATCGACCAGGTTTCTCAACTCGAGCAGATCCATACTGACCCGGAAATTGCTGTAATATTCCACGATTTCACGTTGTAGCAGGTCCACCCGGCGACGGGCTCGCACCAGACGCTTGTTGCTGCGGACAATCCCCACGTAGTCCCACATGAAGTGTCGTAACTCGTCCCAGTTATGGGATACCACCACCTCTTCGTCCGGCTCGGTGACCCGGCTCTCGTCCCAGGGGGCAATAGCCGGTGGTTCGGGGGTGGCTTCAGCCAAGGCATGGATGTCCTGCGCCGCCAACTCGGCAAACACCAGGCATTCGAGCAGTGAGTTACTGGCCATGCGGTTCGCGCCGTGCAGACCGGTATAGGCACATTCCCCGATTGCGTAGAGGCCCGCCACATCCGTGCGCGCCTGGTGATCGGCCATGATGCCGCCGCAAGTATAGTGGGCGGCAGGTACCACGGGAATCGGCTGATTCGCCATATCGAAACCGAAATCGAGACAGCGTTGGTAGATGGTAGGAAAATGCTCCTGGATGAACGCGGCGGGTTTATGGCTGATATCGAGATAGAGGCAGTCCGCACCGATACGTTTCATTTCGTGGTCGATGGCGCGGGCGACGATGTCCCGGGGCGCCAGTTCCTTGCGTTTGTCGAAACGATGCATGAAACGGCTTCCATCCGGCAGGATCAGATGGCCCCCTTCACCGCGCACCGCCTCCGAGATGAGAAAACTCTTGGCTTCGGGGTGGTAGAGGCAGGTGGGGTGAAATTGGATGAATTCCATATTTGCCACCCGGCATCCGGCTCGCCAGGCCATGGCTATGCCATCCCCGGTTGAGACGTCCGGGTTGCTGGTGTACAGGTAGACCTTGCTCGCGCCACCTGTCGCCAGAACCACGAAACGGGCCTTGAAAGTGGCGACCTGATTGCTCCTGTGGTCAAGGATGTAAGCGCCGTAGCAGTATTTCTGCGCCTTCTGATCGCTTCTTTCGCTGGTGATCAGGTCAACAGCGATGTGGTGTTCATAGATGTCGATGTTCGAGCGGGACATGACCTGGCTGTGAAGGGTGGTTTCGACCTCCCGGCCGGTAGCGTCCGCGGCATGAATTACCCGCCGATGGGAATGGCCACCCTCACGGGTCAGATGATAGCCGCCACTGCTGGAAGATGTGTCGTCTCGGGTGAAGTTGACGCCCCCCTTGAGCAGCCACTCAATGTTTTGCCGACCGTTCTCGACGACCAGTTGAACCGTCTTCTCGTCACACAGGCCGGCGCCTGCAATCAGGGTGTCCTTGACATGAGATGCGATGCTATCCGCTTCGTCCAGCACCACCGAGATGCCGCCTTGAGCATAATAGGTGTTGGATTCCTCCAGCTCTTTCTTGGAAATTACAGCGATTTTCAGACGTTCGTCCAGGCGCAGAGCAAGACTCAGGCCGGCGGCGCCGCTGCCGATGATGAGTACGTCGTGGAGATGTTCGGTAGTCATATTGCGGGGGTTGGTCGTTTATGGCGATAATGTCCTGCGTATTGCAGTACTCCCGCATCCTAGCGGAAATTGGGATTTAGTTGAACCAATGACGCTGGAAAATGATATGTATCAATGGATGTGGGTGTTGCGAGAACTATTCCCAACCAAGACTGTCAATGTGACTGTGCACCGAATGTGTCCGTCGCGAGGAGGTATCGGCCCGGATGGGCGAGCGGTTAATTGATCAGGAACTCGTAGCTCGAGTCCAACAAGGTGATAAGAAGGCGTTTGACCTGCTGGTGTTGAAGTACCAGCAGAAGATCACCAATCTGATCTCCCGTTACATTCGGGACCCCCACGAGGTGCTGGACGTCACCCAGGAGGCCTTTATCAAGGCCTATCGGGCGATACCCAAGTTCCGTGGTGACAGTGCTTTCTACACCTGGTTGTATCGCATTGCCATCAATACCGCGAAGAACTACCTCGTGGCGCAGGGACGTCGTCCGCCTGCGGATGATGTCGAGGCGGAGATGGCTGAACAAATGGATGTCGGCATACGTCTAAAGGAGACAGGAACCCCTGAGAATCACGTTCTGACGGAAGAGATTTCCCAGACGGTTCAACAGGCGATTGATGATCTGCCCGAGGATCTGCGAACCGCCATTGTTTTGAGGGAGCTCGAGGGAATGAGCTATGAAGAGATCGCCAATGCCATGGAATGCCCCGTTGGTACCGTGCGATCCCGCATCTTCCGGGCTCGGGAAGCGATTGATAAAAAACTGAGCCCATTGTTGAAACCCTAAACGTCAGGCATCGAAA
>JARRNW010000202.1:0-8029 GCA_037384565.1 Candidatus Thiodiazotropha sp. | reverse complement strand
AGATTAGCACTACCACCACCAGCAGGTCTTGTTTGCCAAGTTACATCGCCGAGAGAGTCGTAATTATCAACCCATAAAGCTAAGAATTTATTATTCAAACTACCTTGAGCGAAGTTAATTGGTACGCGAATATTATACTTAATCCAAATATCAGGATAATGCTTCCCTAAACTAAATCTCTGTTCAGACATCTCTCGACCAGAAGCAAATCTAAATCTAAGAGAATTATTACCATCTAGTGCTGCCCAGTCCTTCCCGGCAATTGGGCCATTACATATACTAGCGCCGTTATAGATTGCTGTAGGATCACCTGCATTGAGACCGCCGCACTGTGGATTGTTTGTAACAATACTAGTAGCATAACCATTACCCCAAGAAAATCCATCTGCACTGGTGGTAGATAAATCTCCGGACTCAAAAGAATCATTAAAAAGTGTTTCTGCTGATGACAAAACGGGAAATAGTACTAGCAAAAAAATAAATCTAAATATTTTCATGGTATTTGTTCCGCTATTTTTTTAAATCCAGTATTTTGATTAAAAAGTATTCCTGGGTTTTTCCAGTTTGTGGTAAAACTTAGAATAATACTCAACATGTGCTGCTTGGGTGATCTATAATCTTGATAGTAAGAGATTCTTCTCCAGTGGCTAGTAGTAGGTTTTTAGAAAACAACAGCATATTTTAGTTTTCATAAAACTGGTATATATATCATCTCCAGCTAGGCCTGAAGCTATCTCATAGCCTGGTGGTTGTGTTCAGGCGTCTTTTATACGTCTCCATGTTTTAATTATGCCCAATTCTCAGTATTGCTAGAGAGAAGTGGGCAATCAATCCAATGTTTTGCTATTGTTAATCAATTGTCTTTGTTGTTTTCTCTGAATATTCGCTTTTTAATTCTAAAGAATTAAATGAGTTTCTTGCTAAGAACCAATCACTTGAGGTGAGATTATCTATTAGATAAATGGTTGCTATTGGGTGGTTGATGGTAATAGACTCTGTATACTTGTGAGAGGTGGTTCCATAATAAATTCAATATCCTGCCAGGTCAGTAGCATAAAATGAAATATAATAAATGCGTAGAATTATCTGCGCCCATTGAAATGCTGAAATACTCAATTATTAATAAACACTGTACTACTTTCGGAGGAATACGCCACAAAAAAATATGCAATATTCTGATGAAGTTCACATATAAATTGTATTGGTGAACGAGCGCACATTGAAGATACTAGTATTGCAGGGGGGTGAACTATCCGTTTCTCTCGAGGATCAGTATCAAAACGGTAACGCCAATCTGCCGACCGACATCCATTCAACGTACTGAATTATTCGGTCGAATTTGCGCGCTTATGCATCTATCTCATCAGGCAACGGAAAGTCGGGCAGCTTCGCAATAAAATCCAGTGATTCAAAGATGAGGTGCGTGGTTTTGTCGCTATAAGGCGTTTTAAACTGGGTCGCTCATGCTAATCCATGCACCCGCGTTGCTTGTAACTGAACGCGACCAAGTGTTTATGTTGATATAAGGGGTGTTGTGTAAATTCCTCTTATGATTTCGACAAAAAGTAACTAAACGGTGACTGTCTTCGTATTGCCCGACCAACCGATGTGTTGCCTGCCGTGCGGGCATCTTCGTCCCTATCAGGTTGGTTTGCATCGTCTGGCGATTCCCTATAGACAATGACTTCAGGTCATGGCAGCAAAAGGCAGATTGTCCAGTGATGTGTTACCTGGAGAAATCCCGAGAGCCTGAAAGGAGGTAAAAGCGGGCAAATGCAGACTGTTGGTCTGAGATTTTAGGGTCTTGGGCGTATGTGTGCAGAATGATCTGGGGAAAAGGGCCCCTTATTGGTCTTATTGGGGATTTGTGATGCTGCAAGGTCGGGATATTCTTCCTATACTTAATACCGTATTGGGGCATTTGTGGACCTCTCTTCGGGCGCGACGAGAAGCCGTAATCTGCCGTGTTGCGTTTCTTGTAAAGGGTATGCCGTTCCCTGCACCCCAAGGGCGCTTCCTGCGGGGCGTGAGACGCGCCTTGCAGCTAACGGTTTCGCGTCACACTAATAGGTGCCATTTATTCGTTTCACCATACTAGCAAGGGCATATGACCAGACTTGCTCAAGATAATTCAGCCGATCTTCCGTTCGCAGGTGTTTGGTGATCAATCGCGTTGCGCTAGGGCGGTGTCGGCCGAAAAGTCGCATGTTGTTTTTTGTTTGTCTCGTGGCAGCAGGGATCGGCTTTTTTGTTCGCGATCGCCTCGACAATCCGGATCCGACCCCACCTCGAGCGGAGCAGGAAGCGAGGCCAGTTGCCAATGACGGCACGGAACCCATCACGCCCTTGCCTCTCGCCTTGGCTCTCGACCAAAGAAAGGTAGCGCTTGGTCGTCGCCTTTTTCATGAGGCAAGACTTTCGGGCGATGGCTCCATATCGTGCGCAAGTTGCCACAGCCTTACCAGTGGGGGCGTGGACCGGCTTCCGCATTCGCGCGGCATCGGCGGTGCGGAAGGGGTGATCAATGCTCCGACGGTATTCAATAGCAGGTATGATTTCCGACAATTCCGGGACGGTAGGGCGGAAACATTGGAAGAACAGATCGACGGACCGCTTAACAACCCGATTGAGATGGGCGGGACTTGGCTAAAGGCCATTTCGGCGCTTTCTAAGGATGCCACCTATATAACCGAATTTGCAGCAATTTATTCGGACGGCATTCGGCCGGAGAACGTCAGGGACGCCATCGCCACCTTCGAGCGTTCACTGGTGACACCGAACTCCCGCTTCGACCGATTCTTGCGCGGTGACCAAGAGGCACTGGCCGAAAATGAGCGTGAGGGGTATCGCCTGTTCAAGCGGATTGGCTGCGTTAGTTGCCATCAGGGTATGAATATCGGCGGTAACGTGTATCAGAAGCTTGGCATCATGGAAGACTATTACGATGCCAGAGGAGAGGTCAGCCTCGCCAATTATGGGCGGTTCAATGTCACCCAGCGCGAGGAAGATCGTTATTTCTTCAAGGTTCCTTCACTGCGCAACGTGGCCGTGACGGCACCTTATCTGCATGACGGAACGGTAGGGACGTTGACGGATGCGGTTCGTGTCATGGCCCGCTATCAACTCGGGGTGCGGCTGGATGTAGCGGAAGAGGTCGCTATTGTTGCGTTCTTGTGTACATTGACCGGGGAGTATCAGGGGGCACCGCTTCAATGAAGATGCTTGTCGCCGGCAGGCATTCGGCCCTCTTCCATGTCGTCATTGCTGCAGTGGCCGCTCTGGCGTGCATGATTTTTTTCTTCAGGGCGCAACCGGTGGATCTGTATCACCACAACCTGCTGATGGGTTATCTCAACCGGTTGCAGCGAGACGAAGCCCTGCTCGGCGAAGAGGTGATGCGCATGGGTTTCTATCTGGCGAATGACTATGACCAGATAACGGCCATCGCCAGGCGTCTTAGAAATGCCGTGCGCGAACTCCGTGCGGGAGATGCGGGTAGCGTGGTGCGAAACGACACGGCGTTTCTGCTGCAATTGGGGTTGGTAGAGCAACGCTTGCAGGGAAAGTTCGATGCCTTGGAAAAATTTAAGTCAAAAAATTCGATATTGAAAAATTCACTCATTTATCTTCCCCATTTGCGGGATGTTCTACAGAAAACATTGACACCTGGCCAGCCGGTTCACGAGCGGCTGGATCAGCTGATTGAGCTGGTGTTGCTTCACAACAGCAATGCGACCATCTTGGATCGCGGGCATCTGGGTGAGCTTATCGTGCAGCTTGAGGATGACATGAAGCGGTTGCCTTCAGGCGAGCTACAGGACGAATTCAAGGTTCTATTACGGCACGCGCATTTGGTTATCGATCTCTCAAGCGACCTGCATGGCCTGCAGGCGCAATTGGGCAGCCCGGAAAATGGCGAAGGCTTGAGCGAAGCCTATCGGTATTACTATGATCGGCAGGTAATGCGCACTTCGGAGTACCGTACTTACCTGTTGCTGACCATGCTGGGTTTGTTCGCCTATGCCGTGTATTTCTATCTGGGCTGGCGGGAGCGGACTCTTTTGGAACAGGCCCGCAGTATGAGACTTGCCGCAGCCGTCTTCGAATCGCAGGAGGGCATGATGGTCTCCGATGCGAACAACTTGATACTGAGGGTCAATAATGCCTTCATGAAGATTACGGGCTACACGTCTGAAGAGGTTGTCGGAAAAAACCCGCGCCTGCTCAAGTCCGGGCGCCATGATGAGAATTTCTATGCTGCCATGTGGAACAGTATCAAGAGTACAGATGCATGGGAAGGTGAAGTCTGGAATCGGCGTAAGAACGGAGAGATCTATCCAGAGCATCTCACCATTACTGCGGTCAAGGATGCGGACGGCAAAATTGCCAACTATGTCGCCACGTTGAATGACATTACCTTGAGCAAGATGGCGGAGGAAGAAATCAAGAGGCTGGCGTTCCAAGACCCACTTACCCGCCTGCCCAACAGGAGGCTATTGCTGGATAGAATGCAACACGCATTGGAGTCCAGTGCCAGGAGCGGCAAATTGCTAGCCTTGCTGTTTATTGATCTTGACCATTTTAAGAATCTTAACGACACCCTAGGCCACGATTTCGGAGACCTGCTGCTGCAACAAGTAGCCAAGCGACTGACTGCATGCCTGCGTAAAAGCGACACCGTCGCCCGCCTTGGCGGCGACGAATTCGTAGTGATGCTAGAAGGTTTGAGCAAAGACGAGACAGAAGCCGCAGCCCAAGCGAAAATGGTCAGCGACAAGATCCTGACGGCGTTGAATCGGCCATATCAGCTTGGCCAGCATAAGCATCATAGCAGCCCCAGTATTGGCGCCACTATTGCCAAAGACCGCGAATCGTCAGTCGACGAGCTGTTGAAGCAGGCAGACGCCGCTATGTACCAGTCCAAGAAGTCGGGGCGCAATACACTGAGTTTTTTCGATCCGACGATGCAGGATGCCATCGCTTTGTCTTCCAACATCAAGTGATCTATCCTGATCTTCCAAGCATGGCTGCCACAGAGGATCACCGTCTCCACCTCGCCCTGGGCGCGAATAATATCGGTGAGCTGCTACAGTTCCCTCTGTTTCGCGTCCGGAAATCGTCTGATATCGGTCTGCATCCGCAAGCGCTCGTCCTGATCGAAATTTCTGTTCCAATACATACGGCGATCTCCCTCTGCCGCATCTAACTTATTGATTGTGTGCATAAAGCAAGTATGAGCGTACTACAAATACTGGGCGTTGCCCTGGTTATTTGGAAGGGTGTCTCGTTAAACTCGTTAAACGTTTTAAGCTTGAATTAAGATTCGGCGGTTAATTTGGGCCATAAAGTAGTGATCTCCGCGCATCAGCGGGAGGTTTAACATTCGATGAGCAGAAAATAGAGAGGCCCAGGTTGATGGACACTGATGAGAAAAGATTACAAAAATATCCCGTATGGGACAAAACAGTGCGCTTTTTTCACTGGATCAACGTTTTGAGCATACTCTGTCTAATTGCAGTGGGTACAGTGATTCTGAATGACAAAGCCCTAGGCATTACCAGTGGCGGCAAGATTTTGCTTAAGACCGTGCATGTCTATATCGGATATCTGTTTGTCGCAAATCTTGCCTGGCGTCTGATCTGGAGCTTTATCGGTAACAGATTTGCTCGCTGGAAGGCCATTCTGCCTTTTGGAGATCAATATAAAAAACAGCGTCAAGCCCTCGTCGACGGTCTGAAGACGGGTAATTCCGCTGCTTTCATGGGCCATAATCCCCTCGCGAGGTGGATGGTCACCTTTCTCTTCGTGATTCTGACCACCATGGCTGCGACAGGGTTGGTGCTCGGTGGTACGGACGTTTATATGTCACCCTTCGGCGGCTATTTCAAATCATGGGTGGCAGAGAGTCCCGAAGCGATCGCAGTTGTCAAACCTTATTCTCAGGAAGGTGTTGATAAAGAGGCCTATCAGGCCATGCGGAATTTTAGAAAACCGTTCGGAAAAGTGCACTATTATGCTTTCTTTGTCTTGTTGGCGGCGATCATGCTACACCTTGCAGCTGTTATCCTGACGGAATTGCGAGAGCGCTCCGGCCTTGTATCAGCGATGTTTACCGGAGAAAAGATATTTGATAAAAAACCGCTCGATCTGGAAGACTAGGCACACGGGAGAAGCAAACAGACAGTATATCCATCACAAGATATCCAGATTTACATCGAAATACCGGCAATCCATAATAACTCTGAGATAATTTACTTACTGAAGTTTCGGAGTTCAGAGTACTATTCGGGACCGTTTGCGTGAACTCGGCTGTCTGGGTAAGGCGCAGTAAACATGTATCTGGGCGCTCGACGTCCGCATCCCGGCAGCCGACGCTTTCCCAGGCAGCTGATCCACTTGCCGTGGAAAGCCCCTCGGCTTGTCCGGCATCGACAGACCGGTTCCATCAACCAATTTCACCGCGCGGCCCTTCCAACGCCAGCCAACGGTTTATACAGATACCCATGTTTGCTCTTCCCTTAGAATGGTTCCATTGGACCATTGGAATGGGTGTCTGATTAAGCCAGTGGAGGGAAGCGGAAGACAACATAGAACAACCGTTTGAGTGAAACATGGCGAGTACTCAGGAACTCGATACGGTGTCAACGAAAATCCAGCGGATAGCGGAGCTTGCGAAATGCCATCCGGAGCGATCGTTTGTCTCGTTGTCCCATCACATCGACCCGCACTGACTTTGGGAGGCGTATGAGCGTATCCGCAAAGACGGAGTGGTGGTTATCGATGGGATAACGGCGGAGACCTACGAGGAGGATCTACTGAGTCTAACCAGGACACCCACTCTAAGAGACTCATCACTCCGATCAATACGGTCTGTTAGGATGGGTGTCCGGGTAATCTCCGGTCTGTTAGGATGTCCCGATATTTATTGAGGATCAGATAGCGTGCTTGTGAGGATTCCCCAGAGTTCTTCCGGAGCATATACAGGTAACTGTGCGTATTTATAGTCTTTTATATTTCTGGTGACTATGCCGTCAACTTCACAGACCGTTCCAGAGTAATACTGAACAGCATCTTCAAAATCAGAGAATTTTGAATCGGCAGATAGCTCTAAAACTTTTGAGTTAACCTCAGCTATTTTAAAAAGCACCAACAATTTTTTTATCTCTATTCTGGCTTGGTCTTTTGTTGATACCTTTGATATCAAATAATCTAGAGTGGTTATTGTAGTCGCGCATAAATAACCTTGGATCTTCTTGCGTTCAACCATGCCCACAAGCCGAGAGGATACTTGTACAAAATCCTTTCTAGCCAATAAGACATCAAGAATGACATTTACATCGAATAGAATTTTCAAAGATATTTTTCCAGTAAATGCCTTTTGTAATCATCAATATCTATACTTTGATCCTTAATAACCCCGGTTAGTGATTGAGTTATTGGGGGAGATTCAGAAGATTCCACTTCCTTTGTGAGCATAAGAAAATAGTCGGTCACAACCTGAGACAAGGACTTATTCTGTTGTTTAGCGTAGACTTTTGCGCGCTCAATCAGCGTTTCGTCAAGTCTGAGAGTTAATTTGCTTTGCATGGCGACACCTAAGACGTATCAATTATATAAACATATACGTCATGTTATCGTTTTCGTCAATATCAGTGTAGTGATTTTCGAATAATCAAACGGAGCCATTTAGGGAGGGTGTCCAGATAACCTATGGATTTCACAGAACTCTTTGAGTTTCAGTGCCGAAGCATGGTCGGCCTAGGAGGGTTCCGGATTGCCTGAAGGGTGGTTGTGGATCACGATCAACCTGCTTGCTCGTGCAAGCATTGCATTGCGGTAGATTTCGACCGCGTCGATTAATGCGCGATGAGCTATGCCTATCGCAGCGACTTCATAAGAGAAGATTTCAAGTTGAGGGTTCAGATGCATAACGATCACCTTCTCTTTAATCTCGTCCTGAAGATGGCCGAACAGCTCGTACACGCGTATCGAACTTTCAACAGGTGTTTTCACGAGATCGTCTTCGATG
>JARRNW010000201.1:8568-12550 GCA_037384565.1 Candidatus Thiodiazotropha sp. | reverse complement strand
GAGGACTCACTACTCAGAGCCGCATTGGATCTGTTACATCGCCTGGGTTACGCAGTGGAAATACCCAAAAGCCAGGTCTGCTGTGGCGCCCTGCACCGGCACAATGGTTTCGAAGATCACGCCGAACAGCTATGCCGGCAAAACCGGGAGCAGACCTCAAAGAGCCGGGCGGAATGCCTGATCACCCTGGCCAGCTCCTGTCACCTGGAGCTATCGGAGCATCGAGCCAGCGAACTACCGTTATGCTCGATCACTGACTTCCTGCTACACATTCCACCTGAGGAGTTCCCCCAACTGGCGCCCCTGGACTGCAAGGCTGTCCTCCATCAACCCTGTTCGGCCCGGGATGATCGCAGTCTGGATCTGTTGAGCCGGATTCCTGCCCTGGACCTGACGCCCTTGCCGGAAAACACAATATGTTGCGGTGCGGCGGGCAGTTATCTGGTCACCCAAGCGGAACTTTCCCAGCGCCTGGGTCGCAGAAAGATCGAGCTACTTAAAGCGACTCAGGCTCGGATCCTACTTACAACCAACACGGGCTGCGCTCTGCAGTTCCGGGATCTCATTGCCCAGGCGGGACTCTCGATCGAAGTCCTCCATCCGGCCGAGCTTGTCCTCAGACAATGGCGTTGATCCAGCTCGACAGGGTTGAATGTAACCCGGCGTTGGCGTTAAGGTTCTCACCCCCCCTGATCGTTGAAGGAGCACAGCCATGTCAGACCGCGAATATGCACCCTCGGATCGGTTACTGATCGGGCTGGATACCGCTGTCCGAACCCTGTTTGGCCGCCCCCAGGTGACGGAGCGGGAGAATCCTGCTTCGAATATTGAGGAAGCCGACCTGAGCGAAGCGGAACGGGACCACACCGCTCGCCTAATGCGTATCAACCATACCGGTGAAGTCTGCGCCCAGGCGCTCTACCAGGGGCAGGCACTGACCGCGAAGCTTCCCGAAATCCGCGCTCGCCTGGAACGCGCCGCCCAGGAGGAAAACGACCATCTGGCCTGGTGTGAAAACCGTCTTGATGAACTGGATAATCGCAAGAGCCTGCTCAACCCTCTGTGGTACACAGGTTCTTTTCTACTCGGCGCCGTGGCCGGGATGGCGGGAGACAAATGGAGCCTGGGATTCGTCGCTGAAACGGAGCATCAAGTGGAAGCGCATCTGGAATCCCATTTACAGCGCATTCCACCACAGGACCAGAAGAGCCATGCGGTACTTGAGCAGATGAAGGTGGACGAAATACAGCATGCCAACATGGCACTCGAGGCCGGTGGCGCACCCCTGCCGGCCCCTATCAGATGGGCAATGAAACTCACCGCCAAGGTCATGACGAAATCCGTCTACTACCTCTGATGAACTCAGCCTGCTTCGGAATCGGGAACCGTGGACTCCACCATCTGCTGCTGATCGATAGCGCTGACTTGAACCGCCAGCGTCAAACCAAATCCCAGAATCACCAGAAAAACCACAACGGCGAAGAAATCGGGCTTATGGTGATGGGATTGTCTCTTCATTTCAGTTCAAGCCTATTCAATGACTTAATTACAAGTATTCGTGCGCTTCCTGATCTAAACCATGATCTTGGTCACGCTGCACAACAGTAATCTGGACAGTGTTCACAATACCATGGGCCCAGCGACCACGCGCCCTGCCAATTCCCCAGGTCGGCCACACATGCCGCTACTTTTTTCCACTCTGAGCGGCAGACTCCGAGGCACCCATTTCACCCAGCAAATCCGATACCTTCGTATGCTGTCCCTTATTGGCCAAACCGAGTGCTGTATTACCTGCTTGATCCGCTACGTTCAGATCCACCCCTCTCTGAATCAGCAACCGTACCACATCGAGGTGACCAAATGCGGATGCTTCCATCAGCGGGGTGATACCCCGGCCATCGACCTGCCCCGGATCAGCCCCTGCCGCCAACAGGGCCTGTGCGGTCATCAGATTGCCGTTGCAGGCGGCGAAATGCAGCGCCGTGCGTCCTGCCGTATTGGCCGTATTCGGATCCATCCCCTGGGCCAACAGATCATTGACCCGGGACACATCCCCGGACATCGCGGCGGAAATCAACGCGGTAGCGTCGGCGTCGGCTCCCGCCGCCCAGTTGCAGGAAGCAACCAACCACACAAACAGTAGCAATCCGTATCTCATGAACAATCTGTTCTATATGCGACCCAACCTGTTCTTTTTAGCGGCACAGGCTTTTATTTCTTAAACCATCACTGTAATGTCCAAAGCCATCCTTTTGAGTCGTCGAAACATTGCACTCAACACGCTGCCTCAGTACTCTTTAAGAGGAACCACTTTGAACCATCACTGTTACAATGTGGTTCAAACAGCAACCTACAATTAAACTTGAATCCGTGGGTTCAGGTTAGAGAAACAACGACCAGGTTTGACGAACGATGGAAAAGGAAACAGACCACAACAGCATCGCGGTTCAGGTTGAGAGCCGTTATGTGGAGTCACAGTCACTCCCAACGGAGCAGCGCTTCGTTTTCTCTTATACGGTCACCATCCGCAACGAAGGACCTACCACGGCTCGACTTCTCAAGCGTCACTGGATCATCACCGACGCCAACGGCAAGATCCAGGAGGTCCGCGGTGAAGGCGTGGTGGGTGAACAACCGCAACTCAATCCCGGCGAAACCTTCCGCTATACCAGCGGCACGGTGCTGGACACTCCGGTCGGCAGCATGCAGGGGAGTTATGACATGATCGATGCGCAGGGCAACCATTTCGATGCCATGATTCCGGCCTTCTCCCTGGCCCGGCCCGGCAGTCTTCATTGATGTCTAAGCCGGCAAGTTAAGTGTCCTATCGGCTTTGAATATGGCGGTCTATGCCATTGGCGACATTCAGGGATGTTATGATGAACTCAGCCGCCTGCTGGAGTTGATCAATTTCGATCCTACAAAGGATAAGCTCTGGTTTGCCGGCGACCTGATCAACCGAGGCCCTCACTCCCTCCAGGTACTGCGTTTTATCAAATCCCTGGGTGACCGGGCCATCAGTGTACTGGGCAATCACGACCTGCACCTGCTGGCCATGTCTGAAGGCAATCTCCGCCACGCGAAGCCGGGGCAACTTGATGAGATACTGAAAGCCCCGGACCGGGACAGCCTGATTGAGTGGCTACGTCACTGCCCGGTCATGTACCACAACAAAAAACGCGGCTACAGCCTGGTTCACGCCGGTCTGCCACCGCAATGGGACCTCGCCCAGGCGCAGGCCTGTGCCCGGGAACTGGAGACAACCCTCCGGGGAGCGGGTTTTCATGAGTTCTGTCATGCCATGTATGGCAACCAGCCCGATCGGTGGGACGAGGGGCTGCGCGGCATGGAGCGACTGCGTTTCATTACCAACTGTTTCACCCGTCTGCGTTACTGCATGCCCGATGGGCGCCTTCACATGGAGGATAAGGGACCACCCGAGCAGCATCTACAGGGCGCAGTACCTTGGTACCAGGCCCCCGGGCGGAAAACCCGTCATGATCGAATCCTGTTTGGACACTGGTCCACCCTGGGATATCGGAATATCGACCGGGTCTGGTCACTGGACAGCGGCTGCCTGTGGGGTGGACGCCTGACCGCCCTGCGCATCCGCAAACACAAGCCACCGGAACCCCACCATCTGCCCTGTTGATAATGCTTCCTGATTACCCAATTTACTCAGCCAGTGGATGGCTGAGCATAGTAGGTAATCAGGTAATGCTTTGGTGGGTTTTTCCGGATTCCGCTACGCGCCATCATGGCTACCGGCTCGACCAAACCACTGGACCAAGATGTAGGACCGGTTCAGGGTATAACCCGATCATAGGTCAGAAAGGTACAGACGTAGGGGTTGCTCGCATCCGCCGGACGGCACTCCCGCGCGGTTTCCTGCCATTGGCTCCAGTCGATTTCGGGAAACTTCGCATCTCCCGCCACCTCCGCCTCCACCCGGGTCAGATAGAGTCGATCCGCATTGGGCAGG
>JARRNW010000201.1:0-8526 GCA_037384565.1 Candidatus Thiodiazotropha sp. | reverse complement strand
CATGATTTCCGGTGACGCCTGCAGGAGCCGGATCGCCTCATCAACCGAGGAGACCCGTTCCGCGCCATCGGCACGATACTCCGGGTTCCGGCTCACCACGATATGCCGCCTGCCCGGTAGCAGGCCCGGCAAGGACTCCCAGGTACGACGCCCCATGACCATGGGCTTACCCAGGGTCAATGCCTTGAAGTGTTGCAGGTCCGCCGGCAGACGCCAGGGCAGGCGGTTGTCCCGGCCTATCACCCCGTTGCGGGCCATCGCGGCGATCAGGGAAATCATCGGTTTCATGATTGCCTCCCCCCTCAAACCGCGACAGGCGCCTTGATATGAGGGTGTGGATCGTAGCCCACCAACTCAAAATCCTCGAAGGTGAATTCGAAGATACTTTTCACATCCGGATTGATGTGCATCTCCGGGAGTTTCCGGGGCTGGCGGGAGAGCTGCAGATCAACCTGCTGCAGATGATTGCTGTAGAGATGCGCATCTCCGAAGGTGTGCACGAACTCACCGGGCTGTAACCCAACGACCTGGGCCAGCATCCGTGTCAACAAGGCATAGGAGGCAATGTTGAAAGGCACCCCAAGAAAGATATCCGCACTGCGCTGATAGAGCTGGCAGGAAAGCCGCCCCTCCGCGACGTAGAACTGGAACAGACAGTGACAGGGTGGCAGGGCCATCTGCTCGACCTGAGCCGGATTCCAGGCCGAGACGATCAGACGGCGGGAGTCCGGATTGGCGCGTATCTGCTCGACCAACTGACTGATCTGGTCGATGCTGCCGCCTTTGGGGTCTGGCCAGGAGCGCCACTGATAACCATAGACCGGCCCCAGGTTACCCGCTTCATCCGCCCATTCATCCCAAATACTCACCCCGTGTTCCTTGAGGTAGCGGATATTGGTATCTCCCTTCAGGAACCACAACAGCTCATGGATGATTGAGCGCAGGTGCAGTTTCTTGGTGGTCAGAACAGGAAAGCCGACCCCCAAATCAAAGCGCATCTGGTAACCAAACACACTACGGGTTCCGGTACCGGTCCGGTCCTCCTTGACCACCCCGGTGTCGCGCACATGGCGCATTAGATCAAGATATTGTTTCATGCCCTAGTGTAACCCGGTAACTCACAATGCTGTTTCAACTGGCCGGCCGGTAGGCCAGGTAGAGTAATAGCATACCAAACAATATCATCGGCGCACTCAACAACTGCCCCATGGTCAGCCAGCCAAACGCCAGATAACCGTATTGAATATCCGGCATCCGCACAAACTCTATCAAGAAGCGAAACACCCCATAACACACCAGGAACAGGCCGGAAACCGCCCGGCGTGGTCGCGGTTTCGAGGAAAAAACCCACAGGATAAGAAACAGCAGCACCCCTTCAAGAAGAAACTCATAAAGCTGATTGGGATGAACTGGAGAGGAGAATTCCGCCCCGGGCGGCAGCCCCAGGCGTGCGCAAAGATCACCCGAGACCTCGCAGGGGACTCGCATGCCCCAGGGCAGGCGGGTAACGCCCCCCCAGAGTTCCCCATTGATGAAGTTGCCCAGGCGTCCGGCGCCCAGGCCGATGGTCACCAGGGGGGCGATAAAATCGGTCGCATCGAAGAAGGTCTTGCCCTGCTTACGGGCAAACAGCCACATCGCCAGCAGCACCCCCAGCAATCCCCCATGGAACGACATACCCCCATGCCAGACCTCCAGGATAATCAGTGGGTTATGGAGAAAGCTCGGCAGATCGTAGAACAGCAGATAACCGATCCGGCCACCGACAACCACCCCGAGGACAATGTAGAAGACAATGTCGTCCACCTGGGCCGCACTCCAGAGCATGCCCGGCTTGCCAACCCGGACCCGACCCAGCAGCCATCCCCCGAGAAAACCGATCAGAGGGTACTGGAATTAACTTCGCAAGGGAAATGACGGACTTCGTCAAAGTGTCAAGTTTTTGATCGCCGCGCCGCTACCTCGTACAACAAGATGCAAACACCCTATTCAGGTATCCGATGGGAAGGACAATGAGCTACGTACACGCACAAAAATTTGAAACTTATATACCACGAGAAATGGACACCTTAGGCTCTCGACTGCGCAGAAAAAGACGTGAACGGGGTTGGACCCAGGAGCAGCTGGCGCTGCGGGCCGGGACCAATCAAGCGGTCATTCAGAAAATCGAGAACGGCAAAAGCCTGCGTCCCAGAAAGATCGATGAGATCGCCCAGGTTCTTGACGTCAATCCCGCCTGGTTGATGTTTGGTGAAGCCAATACCCGGGTCATGGATGATGAATCCATCGAAGTCGCCAAGGCCTGGCACAATCTACCCGAACCCATTCGCAGCCGGATCAAGCGCAACATCTTTGAACAGGTTCTGCTGCACTCGAACAAGAAATAGCTCCTTCCCAAGATTGCAGGATGCCAGCAGGCATCCTGCAACATCAATCCCTCACCCCCGCCTCACTGAAGCCTGCTTCAACGCCCTACAGACTCTCTAGCATTCAACGAGCCAGCAAGAGGCCATATGGGAAGGCGCCTACATAAACCGCAAATAAACCATCAACCCGGCAATCATCGTTGCCGGGTTGATGATTGGCTGATTATTTCAGCCCCGCTCCGCCTTTGTTGTAATACTCAAGCGTTCTCTTCGCCAAATAGCCACCATCGGTATTGATGTTGGTCTGGTCTCCCTGGCCATCTCCGAACAATAGAGCGACGATATGGGCATCCGCCACGCTATAGATATTGTCGAAGAGATATTTCACTTTGTTATCCTTCCAATGGTTTTTGGTATTGTTCTGAGCCGAGTTCCCGAGCGGAATTTGCCATACAACAATAGGCTTTTTGTTGTTTGTTTCGGACATTGTTTTGGCATATTTCAGGAACCGCCAGAAGCCTGCGTCATCCCACCAATAAGTATCATTCTTTTTAACGATTTGCGCCCAGGCGGCGTCACGATCAGCGGCGCCAATGCCAATATAGTCACCCTTTCCTGCACCGAGGTTCTTGTAGAACTGAGCACACTCTTCAATGCCGCCATCCATAGCGATATTCCAACAAGACGCAGCCAGGCCAACTTCGGTGTTGGGGGCATACTTTTTCGCCATTGAAATGAGGCAGGAGGCAAGTCCGGCGGCATTATTCTCTTCGCCGGCACAGTCAGTGGGGTTGGATGCCGTCACCTGTGCAGGAACCTTACGTGGATCGATGTTTTTCGACTGAACATACCCCCAGAAATCCGGTTCCAAGTGAATCATTGCGGTAGCATCACCAAACTGTTTAAGGAAAAAGCGATAGTCAGTCATATACTTTTTCAGTAAATCTGCGTTATTGACCGCCGCCACTTCATCCGGCCCGTCGCTGTAACCGGCCATATCTCCCAGGTCTCGAAGTGAATACCAGGTCAAAGACATAATCTGAGGGCGGGATTTACCATCCCAGGTCGCTGATGCAGCGCCATCGAGATATATCTTAACCTGCTCTCCCGACTTGGAATGATTCCATGCTGTCCAGCACCCCCACCAGTAGTTACTTGAGCACCCATCCCAGCAGTTGTTGTAGCAAGCGTCATAAGGTGCCATTTGACTGTGAATATACTGGTAACGCATGTCGAACGGGGCGGAAGTGGCCGTCTTCTCGGTATCCATTTTGGAACCGATCATCACGGTGTATTTGCCCATGAATGTTTGTGAGGAGCTGGAGTTGGTATCAGTACCTGTATCAGTATCTGTCGTGGCGCCGCATTCACCATTTACCGGGTTGAAGTACCAGCGCTGTGAGGACGAGGATTTGTCTGCCGACTGGTAAATTCCTGAGCCATTTTCCGTGCCATCGACCGTAAGAAGTAGATTAGAGTACACAGAAGCTATTTTGAAGGAGCTACCCGCATCATGTATCTTCCATTGTTGATTCACATAACCGGTGTAGGACCATTGGTGGATAGGCGCACCGTCATCCTTGGACCAGCCGTAAACGTCCAGTGATTTTTTGCTGTGGACAGGTCTAATAGACCAGATGGCATTTCCCAGGTCAGTGACATCCCATTGTTGGTTAGCCGATGAAAGGCTTTGCCACTGATGCACTTTAGCGCCATCTTCCGACGAGTAACCACTTACATCGAGAACCTTCCCACTCGATTCATTAACAATATAATAACGCCCCCCGCTGGTGGGCAGCTCGGAACAGTTTGCCGCATAAGCGGACTGCATTGTGACTACGCTGGAAAGAAGAAGAAAACCGCCCCTAATGACTGTTTTCAGCTTTATATTCCGGCAAATACTACTAGTCATGGAATATCTCCTAACTGGATTTGTTGCGTGCTAAGGGTATCCGAATAGTTCGGCTCAAGTTACGTCCATGCCCTGAAGGGCATAGTCCCTGGACACTTTATCCATCTAATTATCGTTGGATAATAGGGAAGAGCTGCAGCCCCATAACTTTCACAAGAACGGCAGGCTCGCTTGCAGTTGTGGGGGCGATGGTTCCAGCGGATCACCGACGAGCAGATCATGTAAACCTTGGGGCTCAAATAATTGAGCTGCAGAAAGCGCAGAACCTGCCGCATGCTCTGGCCTATCCGACTAGCAAACTTGAGGTAGGCCAGTCGTAGATAGACGCGGATGCGATCCAGATCTGCGTCATAACGGCATTGCGAGATATGCCCAGGAAACTCTTGATCTTCAAGTTCTGCCTGAGCCATTTGAGGAATCGTTCAATCTGCCAACGTACTTCGTAGATTTCGGCGATGATAGTGACAGTGAAGCTATTGGTCAAGAAGAGGCCCCAAGGCTGATTCTTTGGCGCTTACGGCAAAACCTGCGAATCTTTAACGACAAATGGCAAACCTGCCGGAATCCCCCCGCTTTCCGGAATCAACGGTTCCGGACAGGTTAAGAAAACAGCTCACTGAAGGGGATAAAATCCACCAGATCACCGGTAGCCACCGGGGTCAATGGCGGCAGCACCACCAATCCGTTGGCCCAAACCACGGAGGTCATCACCCCCGAGGAGGCATTGGAGAACAAGCGCACCACCTGTCGCCCCTCCCCATCCAACTCCAGTCGTCCACGGGCATATTCCTGACGTTTGTCATTCCCGGACTTCTCAAAACCGGCCACTACCTTCCGCAGAATCGGCCTGACTGGTTCCGCCTGTCCCTGCATGAGCCGAATGAAGGGCAGCATAAAGATCGAAAAGGTCACAAACACGGAAACCGGATTGCCGGGAGCCCCCAGAAAGGGCACATCTCCCAGCCAACCGAAGGCCAGTGGTTTACCCGGTCGACTGGCGATCTTCCACAGCTCAAGTGATCCCAACTGTTCCACCGCAGGTTTCACATGATCCTCTTCGCCCACGGAAACGCCCCCCGAGGCCAATACCAGATCAGCGGCTTCGGCGGCCTGCCTGAGCGCATCACAAGTGGCCTCATGGGTATCCTGCACAATGCCGACGGGAATCACCTCGCAGCCCAGACGCTGAACCAATCCGCTCAGAGTAAACTGATTCGAATTATAGATCTGCCCCTCTCCCAGAGGGCGCCCGGGCATCACCAGTTCATCGCCACTACTCAGAACCGCCACCTTCAAAGGGCGAAAAACCTCCACTTCCGCGCTACCCACGGAGGCCGCCAATCCCAGATGTTGGGGCGCCAGTCTCAGCCCGGGCTTGAGAATCTCCTCGCCCTGCAGGATATCCTCACCAGAGCGTCGAACATTGGCACCCGCCGCCGTGGGCAGCTGCCGTACCAGCAACTGATCCCCCCTGACCTCACAGACCTCCTGAATTACCACCGTATCGGCTCCGGGGGGCACCGGAGCACCGGTGAAGATACGCGCCGCGGTACCCGGTTCCAGCAGCGTCCCCATGGTGCCCGCGGGAATACGCTGGGTGATGCGCAAGCCCTGCTGAAATTCCACCAGATCCTGATATCTCACGGCATATCCGTCCATGGCGCTGTTATCCCAGGGCGGTACATCCACCTGACTGCGCACCGACCGGGCCAGGATGCGCCCCAACCCCTCCTGCAGCGCTACGGTTTCGGTATCAGTCACTGGCCTGGCCTGCTGCAGCAAAAAGCTCAGCGCCTCCTCGACCGGTTTCATCGCACTCTGATTAATGTCACAACCCGCGTCTGTCTGATTCATTCAATCCGCCGTACAAGACCTAAAACTCATAATCAAAGGATTTCTGGAAACGGTGTTTCAACACATCCATGGGGACGAAATGATTCTGAGTCCCAGCCTGTTCGACCTTCACCGCACCCATCAATGAGGCGATTCTGCCCGTAGTCTCCCAATCCATATCGTTCATCAAACCGTAGATCAGACCGGCCCGATAGGCATCACCGCAACCCGTGGGATCCACCACCGCCTTTACTGGAGCCGAAGGAATCTCCAGGACACCGTTTCGGGTATGTATCGCCGAACCCTTGGCGCCGCGGGTGACTACCAGGGCCTCTACCATTTCAGTCAGTTCCTCGAGGCTTTTACCGGTACGATCCTGCATCAGTTTCACCTCGTAGTCGTTGAACGCCATCCAGGTGGCCTGCTCGGCAAAGGCAAGCAGTTCCTCCCCGTTGAATAAGGGCATACCCTGTCCCGGATCGAACAGGAACGGCGTACCCCGAGCGGCGAACTGGGCGGCATGATCGAGCATGCCCTGACGTCCATCCGGAGAGACTACTCCCAGGGTACAGCCCTCGATCGCGCTGACATCGATCTCATGAGCATGGTTCATGGCCCCCGGATGGAAGGCGGTGATCTGGTTGTCATCCTTGTCGGTGGTGATATAGGCCTGAGCGGTGTAGCTTCCGGAGACAACCTTGAGGCACTCCCGGCTGACCCCGCATTCATCCATCCAGCGCGCATAGGGCTCAAAGTCATCACCTATGGTACCGACCGGTTTACCGTCCCCTTCCAGCATCTTCAGGTTATAGGCGATATTCCCGGCGCAACCACCAAATTCCCGGCGCATGTCCGGCACCAGAAAGGAGACATTCAGGATATGCACCTGCTCCGGAAGGATGTGATTTTTAAAGTGGTCGTGAAATACCATAATGGTATCGAAGGCTAGTGAACCACAGATCAATGCCGACATGCTTACCTCTCGTTTTATTGAATGAATCTTATCCGGGGGATTCTACCTATGACGAATCCTTCCAAGCCAGATCGAGTTCCCGGGCCGCCCGCACGTCATCAAGACGTCGGACTGGCATGGTATGCGGGGCCTGCCGGACCACCTCAGACTGGGTTTCTGCCTCGTTCTGGATGGTTTTCATGATTTCAACAAAGCGGTCCAAATCTTCCTTGGCTTCGGTTTCCGTGGGTTCGATCAGGAGACATTCGGGCACCAGCAGGGGAAAGTAAGTGGTAGGCGCGTGCACCCCATAGTCCAGCAGCCGCTTGGCGAAGTCCATGGTGTTAACGCCCAGTTCCTTGGCCTGCTTTTTCAACGTCAGGATGAACTCATGACTGGCTCGGCGCTTCGGATAGGCGGCACTGAACCCAGCCTCCATGAGACGCTTCAACAGATAGTTGGCATTGAGGGTGGAGTATTCCGCAACCCGGTGCATACCTTCACGCCCCAGAATGCGTGCATAGATATAGGCGCGAATCAGTACACCGGCGTTCCCGGCAAAGGCGGAAAGCCGGCCGATGCTGTCCGGGCACTGGGTTTCCGTGAGCCAATGGTAATCGGTGCCATCGAAACCGACCCGAGGTACCGGAAGGAAGGGTTCCAGACGCTTGCTGACACCCACCGGTCCGGCACCCGGACCACCGCCCCCATGGGGGGTGGAGAAGGTTTTATGCAGATTCATATGAATCACATCGAAGCCCATGTCCCCGGGGCGGACCTTACCCAGGATCGCGTTCAGGTTCGCTCCGTCGTAATAGAGTAATCCACCGGCCTCGTGGACCATTCCGGCAATCTCCTTGATACCCCGTTCGAACACACCCACGGTGGAGGGATTGGTCAGCATAATGCCGGCGGTCTGAGGACCCAGAGCGGCACGCAGGGCTTCGATATCGATATCCCCATCCTCGCCAGTGGGAATCTCCCGGGTCTTGAATCCGCACATCACCGCCGAGGCGGGGTTGGTGCCATGAGCCGCGTCGGGCACCAGAATCTCCCTGCGCGCACTGTCGCCCCGGGCGTCGTGGTAGGCGCGGATCATGGCGACACCCGCGAACTCTCCCTGAGCCCCAGCCGCTGGCGACAGGGAGACCTCATGCATCCCGGTGACGGTCTTGAGGATCTCCTGCAACTCATACAGACAGGCGAGAAAACCCTGGCTGTGAGTTTCCGGGGCAAGCGGATGGCGGGAGAGAAAACCGGGCAGGCTGGCCAGTGTGTTGCAGGCCCGGGGGTTGTACTTCATGGTACAAGAACCCAGCGGGTAGAACTGGGTATCGATGGAAAAGTTCTTCTGTGACAGGCGGGTATAGTGGCGAACCGCCTGCATCTCGGATACCTGGGGCAGCGCCGGTGGTTCCTGGCGCCGCAGTTCCGCCGGTATTCCGCTCAGTTCCGCCATTTCC
>JARRNW010000200.1:0-6661 GCA_037384565.1 Candidatus Thiodiazotropha sp. | reverse complement strand
TCCCGCCTCAGATTAACCCAGCGAACGGCTCCGTCCGTGCGCACGATACGGAATTCCCAACTGAACGCATTCTGCGCTTCCAAAGGTGCTTCGAGGGCATCCTGCAACAGCGGACGATCCTCGGGATGCACCCAGGACAGACCGACTTCGTCGGTCGGCGGATAGGGGTGACAACCCAAGATACGAAAGATCTCATCCGACCAGAAGATCTCGCCGGTCAACAGATCGTGGCGCCAATTGCCCAGATGGGCGATCTGCTGAGCCTTAAGCAAGAGTCCCTGACTCTCCTGAACCGTCTCCAACATGGCGTTGAAACTCATGCCGAGACGCGCCACCTCATCCTCGCCGACCGTGGCGACCCGATAGGAGTAATCGGCCTGGGTTCGTACATGTTCCGCTGCTTGGGTCAAGGTCGCGATAGGCCGGGCGATCATGTGCCTGAGGATCGCCAATTGCCCCAGGGTGGCGCTTAACAGGATCAACACACCCGCACCGAACACGGTGAGCAGTTGCTGGGTCTGCTCGTTGAGCCGGGTAAGCCCCATGACGATACGCAGATATGCATCATTCGGCAGGTGCTGAAACAACTCCACCCGGTCCTCTTCAAGATGGATCCCCTGGGGTTTATCGGGCAAGGGCGACGGCTTTGTTCCTGTTTTGCGGTTGTAACTGGCGAGAACCCGGCCGTCTTTCAGGTAGATAACCACCTCCTGTATCTCCGGGTTGGAGCCAAGGGTATCCAGAATCTCCTGAGCGCGATGGGGATCTTCGAAGGCAACCGCGGCATCCGTCCCCACCGAGACCAGTCGCGCATAGGGCTCCATGATTCGCAAGGCCCGGTCTTCCTGGGTCAGTGACTGATAGATCGCCAATCCACCAGCGGCAACAATGAAAGCGAACAGAACAGATCCCCAGAGCACCAGAGCCAGCCTTTTCTGTATGTTGAATCGCCGGTACATGGTTTATCGCAGCCGCTTAAGTTTGCCGTTGTCGATAATCGAGTCACATACCTCCAGCACCTTGGTCTGAATTGAGAGGGAGGCCGCCTTGGCCTGATCGAGATTCACATGCAACCCAATCGTATCGAGTACTTCGAAACGGATCATCCCGCCCTCTTGCAGAAATCCGTGGGCATTACTCACGGTCAACACCGGCCGATTCAGCAGGCGGGTCAACGCCGCACGGCGCGATGCGCTGACTTGATACGCGACATATACGATATGGCACAGTTGCAATTCAGCGGGATTTTCGCTGCGCAGAATCGTAAACGAACGTCCCTGTTCCGTTCGTCCTCCAAAGCTGCGCTCCAGCGTTTTACCGAATGGGTCCTTACCCAGGATACAGATTTTCCAGGGGCTTTCGGGGGTGGCAAAGCTCGTCGCGGGCCAGTTCACATAGTGGGTAAAATTACGCAAGAAAGCCGCCTCAACCGCCCATGGGTCGGCTGGCCGGTGCTCCTGAGATATTCCGCAGGGAGGGACACACAACAACAGGATCAGCCCCATCAGACGACAATGGGCAAGAAACGACGCGGCCCTGGCGAAGCGAATCGACAGCCCGCATGTATATTGAACACCATCTTCCGCCTTCGTACAGGATTGAACCCCACGGCTAGACAGGCTGGGTATCTTGAGCATCCTTACTGCCATATATTAACGTCTACTTCAAAATCTGGCTGTCAACGACAGGATGTATTCTCTGGGGCGGCTGCGTGAACTTTGAGAGGGTTTGTAGTGCTCATCGCCGAGATTCTTACCCATCAGATCCAGAGACATATGACGATCACGCCACTTCCACTGATATCCTGCCTTCAGATTATACAAAGTATAGGTTTGACGACTGGATTTCGGTCCATCGGGAAGAATCGTCTGATCCCGCACATAGTTGAATCCGCCGGCCAGATACAGCCCCCGCAGCGAATCCCCAGTGAAGTCATAACGGGTCCAGAGGTTGGCTAGGTGAGGCGCGCTCATCTGTAGCGGCGCATCGTGCAGTCGCGCCACATTACGGTAATTTGCCTGCCCCGCTTCGTCGAGGCTGGCCGGATCCTGGGCCAGGATAGCGTCATCGTTGCCACTGAATTCAGTGATGCGTGCATCCATGTAGCTGTACGAAAAGTAGATCTGCCAGTTATCGGTAGGCGTCGCGGTGAGACTCAGTTCGACGCCCTGGGAGCGCTGCTCGCCACTCTGCACATTGTATATGACGACCGAACCTAAGGAGTTCGTTGTTGCAAGGTCATTGACGATATTGCGATTGCGAATATCGAAATAGGTCAGGGTGCCGGAGAGCAGGCCACCATACAGGTCCGCCTTAACGCCGATATCGTATCCATCGCCCTGGGTCGGCTTTGCCGACTGGGTCGTTCCATCCGTATTACGAATAACCCGGGAGGGGGGAACGAACGACTCGGCGTAGGATGCATACAGGGAAAATTCCGGATTCAGTTTATAGAGCGCACCGTACTGAGGTGTCACCTCGCGCTCCCGGTAGGTGGTGTCGGTGTGATCGCTCAAACGATCGGTGAAACGATTTTCTGTCGAGGTCAGACGCCAACCGGCCAGCAACAGCAGCCGGTCTTCGAGAAAGCCAAAGGTACTGCCGGCATAAACCGATTTATCCTGGTAATCGGTTCGGGTATCGGTGGGATTTTCAGTGAATTCGGAGCGCGGTATTGTCGCCTCATAATCCCAGGTAGTAGGATCGCCGAGGTCCCACAGGGGCAGGGGCGAGGCGGTGGGGTCGTCGCCAAGAGCAGGATCGTTGGGCGCCTGGGCGGCCCAGTCATCGAAACGACGCTCGCTGTATTGGGCACCCACCAGCAGACGCAGACTCGTGTCACCAAAATCATAGTTGCCCACGGCATGGGATTCGTAGCTGCTCCCCCAGTTGCTGTAGGTCTGCCCCCTCACCCGTCTTCCCTGCAGCAGCGTGGCGTTATTCGCCATGCCGAAATTACCGGAAGCCACCGCATCGATCTCGTAATACTGATGGGCATAACCGAGCCGAAGATCCCAGTGATCATCCAGGGAATAGTCGAACCAGGCGTTCAGGGTTTCCGTGTCACTGTTCCGATAATCACTGTAAGCAAGGCCGTTCCAATTATCCGGCAGACCTGGAACATCGTCCCCGGAACGATTCGGATCGGTTGCGCTTTCCACCCACCCGACCTGCGCCCCATACCCCGGTTTCTGCATCAACTGGGGCTCTTCGACCTTGTGAAAGCGCTCATAGCTAACGGCCAGGCTGGCCCGTTCGCTCAATCGCCAAAGCAGGGATGGCGCAAAATCCCAGGAGTGGGCGTCATAGGGCTCCCAGTAGTGCATATCCTGATCGTAGGAACTGGCCAATCGAAAATATAGCCCGTCCGAAACCGGGCCGGTAATATCAGTATCCAGACGATACTCGCCGTATGAACCGTAACTGAGACCGACCTCGGCCGCTGAGTGGATCAGTGGGCGCTTGGTGATGATATTGACGATGCCACCTGGAGCGACCTGCCCATAGAGGAATGACGACGGCCCCTTGACGATCTCCAATCGCGAGACGTTGGTGAAATCGAAAATGGATGGACCGTTGAATCCATCCCGCAACACCTGAACGCTGCCCTTGTTGGTGCCCACGGCAAAACCGCGGATCGCAAGATTGGCATTACCTTCATTGAAATCGTTACTGCGGTAGGTGACACCCGGCGAATAACGGGCGATATCGAAGATATTGTCTGGCCGCAAATCCTCGATGAAGGACCGGGTGAAGGCTTGTATCGCTACGGGTAGTTCCCGAATCGGCACATTGAAACGTGAACCGGTAACAGAGTTCGAGGCTCGGTAGCCCCGATCCTGATAGCTGGCCACGTCGAAAGGGGAAACCCGAACATTCATCAACTCCCCGATATCCATTTCCGCAAATGGATCCCTCAGGTACGCATCAGGCTCTGACGTCACATCTATAAGTTCAGAGGTTTGAGCGGATATCGCGTCCTGAGCACTCATCAAAAGCAGCAGCCAACCGCATAGGAAACGCAAATTGAACGGTGCCCAATAAAAGGGAAGGCGGCGGACTATTCCCGATCTTTGCAACCGGAAAACCACTGCTGCGTTCAGGTCCGCCAATCGATGAGGTAGTGCCATACATATCTCTCAAAGGAGAATAAACAGGGCGCGAATACTAACGCGGGTTAGACGTTCAGCCACATATAATGTAGCTTATTAGATTGTTAGCTCGTGAAAACTCCAACTATTCACCACCCACTTTTCGGAGTATAAACTATGCATACATGCATTCAAATACAGCTAATTGGGTATCGCGCTGGGCCAAATGACGCCAGGTCCGATCCTGATCAGCGCGGCCTTCATCGCCTACAAGATGGCTGACCTGCTCTCAACCTTTCGATTAGGCATAGCTCTTCGAAGCGTCTTGCTTCATCGCTGAATAGGTCTCTTTGTCTCATTTCACTCGTTATCTTGCATGAACCTTTCATCGATCATGGCACCACCGATTCACCCGATCTCTACGTGGTACAGCAACACAAGGATAGGTTGATCGGTTAAGCGGGCATTTTTTGATACCACTGGGGAAGCAATAGCTTGCGCTATGTGCCGTCATGAACCCACGGATTCAGGTTTAAGTTCAGCCGCCTTCGCATCCAGGTGAGAGATGATTGCACAAGTCGGCAACGCGCTTGCCGAGCATGCACCCAACCAGCAGGAGTTGGTGCATACGATCAGCCACCATTACATGATTGTTTTTCATTGCCCCGCATGAGCAGTGGCATCACTGCAAGACCCAGCACCATTAACTGCGCCAGCAGGGTTTCTCGTATCGGAAACACGCCTATCCAAGGCAGATTCGGGCCATGCCGCCAAGCTGTCTGAGGCAGAATCCCACCCATCTGCAGTTCCAGTATGCCCTTACCGATAAAATTGAGACTCATTGCCAGCAAGAGCAGCGCTGTGGCGCTGAAGAAGGCCTTCAATGGAATACGCAGCGAAAAACCATCCATCAACCAATAGACCAACACCAATACCAATACCGCCAGCCCCACCCCTCCCCACAGGGGCAGCAGCATGCTCTCGGCGTCGGCCAGTAACGCCTGGTAGAAGAAGAGGGTCTCAGCCCCCTCGCGAAACACCGCCAGGAACGCCGTACTACTCAGTGCAAAGAGCCCACCACGACTCAAAGCTCGATCTGCCTGATTCACCAGCGCGCCTCGCCAATCCATATTGCGGCGACGATATAACCAACCCGCCACAGAGAGCATCAAAAGGGCCGCCGCGAGCATGACAGCGCCTTCAACGCGTTCCTGATAGCTTCCCGAAACGCTGACGAGACGGTTCAGCAGCCAGGCCACGCCCACACTGGCCAACACAGCCAGCCCCGCGCCCAACCAGACCGAAGTCACCTTGTCGCCATTGCCGGAACGACGGAGATACAAAACCAGCGCTGTCAGCACCAACATAGCCTCCAATCCTTCGCGGAACAGGATGACAAAGGACTGAACAAACTGCCCCATCCAACTCCCCGCACGACTGCGTTTAAGCTGCAGCGCCCGCTGCAGATCGCTTCTCAACGTCTTCCATGCCGCCGTCACCTGGACCATTTCCCGCCCCTGCATACAGAGATTGATCAGTAAGCCGAAATGGGCTTCGGTCTGCTTCATTAGCGATTGACTCAGCAATCCCACCTCCAGTTCCATGCCCGACGACTCGAACACATCGAAGTAGAGCCGTGAAAATCCTGCACCTGTCTGCAAACCGCCGGCAGGTTCATAATCGGCAATCAGCTGCTCGGCTTGCGACTCGATCAGTTGAATCACCTGACTCAGATCCGTACGTTCCTGAGCAAGAGCCGTTTCATACCATGGAATCCATGCCATGAAACCGGCCCAGATCAGAACCACTGCCCGTTTAATCTGTCTCATTCTGTTCTCCTGACTACGATACCTATCAACCCAATATCCCCAGAGTGCGTTTTACATCTGTTACAAACAGCCGGCTTTCCGGCGTATCGCGGTTCGCACCGTAGCGCAGTTTCAGATAACGTTCGATCAGCGGCGCCACAACCTGCGCTGTCTCTGGAGCATGGATCTGCAACCGTTTGGCATACTGGGAGGGACACTCTCCAGGATGCTGCGGCACAATACGCCGCAACCTTGCTTGTAAGGTCCGAAACGAGCGCTGAACCGGATCCGTGGTTTTGAAACCACTGATCCCCCGTGAAAACATCAACCCCACTCCTAACAGCAACAACCCGGCCAACGCGATCACGAACAACTTCACCGAGGAGAGATCCATCCGCCCGAACTGTTGAAACAGATCCATCTGCTTGCCGGGATCGTAGTGGATCATCCAGTCATCGATCAGACCGAACCATCCCGCGACCAGACTGCTGCTGGCGCTATCAGCCTGAACAGCGTCTGGCGACACATTCAGAGACAGATTTGGATGCGCATCAACATGAGCCTTTTTGAAGTGCGTCCGGGGCGTTTGGAACTCCTCCGCCGCGCTGCCCTCTTTTTTGTCGGTTCCCGACCGTGTAGTGGTCAACGCATCAGCGGGCTCCCTCGCTCGCTGGATGCCGATATAGTCCTGGGGTTCAACCCGAACCCATCCCCGATCCTTGATCCAGGTTTCCAGCCAGACATGACTGTTGGCCTGTTTAA
>JARRNW010000199.1:0-13074 GCA_037384565.1 Candidatus Thiodiazotropha sp. | reverse complement strand
GAGATGCAGATGCGGATAAGGCTTCGATGATGTCTGGAGTACTCGGGAGACGAATCCGAAGATGTTACTCCCCTGCAGCATCCGAACGGTGAACCTCTGGCCTTCACGCACAATGATAGGTTTACCGGACTTGCGTGGGGTGGTAATCACCAGGCTTTGGTTGGGCAGGAAACCGATGAGTGATGCGGAAAACCTGTCCTGATTATCACCCGGAGGTACAAACTGCAACTGTAGAATATCGCCGATTTGTAAGTTGTTGACGGAATCAGGCAAGTCATCTCTCCGAGATCACACTGTAATAACCGGTGAATAATGCGAATTTTTTCATGTTTGCACAAGCGCTTGTTATGATCCTATTTAACTCGGCAACCCATATTCACCATGATCTATCTGCTCGACGAAAATCCAAATATGCCTTTTCCAGATGTCTCCGAGGCGGAGCGTGATCCGGACGGCTTGCTCGCGGTAGGCGGAGACCTCACCCCACAGCGACTCATCCAGGCCTACCAGCTCGGAATCTTCCCCTGGTACTCCGAAGGTGAGCCCATATTGTGGTGGTCGCCGGATCCGCGCATGGTGCTGTATCCCGAGCAGGTCAAAGTCAGCCGCAGCCTGCGCAAGACCCTACGTAAAGGCATCTTTGAAGTCACCTTCGATCATGATTTTGCTGCCGTCATACATGCCTGCGCCGCCCCACGTGGCGACAACCCGGGTACTTGGCTGGTACCGGAAATGATCGAGGCCTACAGTATGCAGTTTAACCTCGGGCTGGCCCACTCCGTTGAAGTATGGAAGGATCAGGAACTGGTGGGCGGCCTCTACGGTATGGCGATTGGCAAGGTGTTTTTCGGTGAATCCATGTTCAGTCGAGTCAGTGACAGTTCCAAAGTGGCGTTGGTCATGCTCAGCCGACAGCTCATGGATTGGGGATTCCGAATGATCGATTGCCAGGTATACACCCGTCACTTGGCGAGCCTGGGCGCAACACAGATTCCCCGTAGCCAATTTTGTCAGGACCTGCGGCATTGGACCCGCCTTCCTGGACGCATCGGCAGCTGGGGGGAAACCAGACCTGAGTTCACATCATGATGAATCATTCCGAGTTTGATCAGCAAACCGCGTATGCCTGCTACATGAGCCAGTTGCACGACTGCTCCTACCTGCCAGGCCAGGAGGCGCGAAACCTGTTTCTCGATCCGATGGCCAAAGTGACACCACAACTCTATCAACAGCTTATCGATCAGGGTTTCCGTCGCAGTGGTTGTTATCTGTACCAACCGGCCTGCCCCAACTGCAACAGTTGTATTTCCCTGCGCATTCCCGTCGATGCCTATCAACCTTCGCGCAGCCAGCGCCGCAACTGGAAAGAGAACAGCGGAGCCATTCAGGCAACGCCCGTATCGGCGCAGTATTATGAAGAACATTTTCAGCTCTACAAACGCTACCTGGGGCATCGGCATCCCGACGGAGCGATGGTATGCAACAGCCCGGGCCAATACTCACAGTTTCTCACCTGTGACTGGGCAGAAACACGTTTTATCGAATTCCGCGAAGGCGATCGATTGGTCGCCGTTGCGGTCAGCGACCTGCTGCCGAACGGCACATCTTCAGTCTACACATTCTTCGATCCTGAATTACGTCAGAGCGGACTCGGCGTTTATGCCTTGATGTGGCAGATCGCTTTCACCCGGGAGTTGGGACTGAAGTGGGTCTATCCCGGCTTCTGGATCGAGTCCTGCCAGAAAATGAACTACAAATCCCGTTTCAGGCCCTACCAGGCCTGGACGGGGCAGCACTGGATCGAAACGCCGGCCCGCTGACAGCTGAATCATTGCCAACTACGGCTAACCTCTGACGAGGTTTTTGCGACGTCGCTTGTAGATCACCAGGGGTTCATTCGGTTTATTTCCTTCGTCGCGAACCGGAGAACGGATCGGCGTGGTATCCGTACGGTGAACCAATTCCTCACGTAATATCAACACATCAGACGGGGCTTCGATACCGAATCGGACATGTCCGTTACTGATACTTAAAATCTTTAACGTTACCGATTCTCCGACCTGTAAAGATTGATTGAGATGGCGGGTGAGCACGAGCACGCATTACCTCCTTGAAGCATGGATCGGTTTCAGTAAGAAAGTTGAGATTCTGTTCAGAGCGTATATTCCCCAATTAACATTCACTACCAAGCACTCATGATTTTCTGTGAACTGCGCTCTTTCCAACGGATTTCACCTTGTTCCACACGTAATATGTCAGAGTGAATCTCAACAGCCTGTTGATTGCGTTCCTGGATTTCAGGATAACGATTGGGCTGACATAGCAATGATACATCACATGGATCATAGTACCAGCTTATCAACACATTATCTTTACATTGCCCGGGTTAAAATAGCCTGTTTACAAATAAAATGGGTCGAGATGCTTTCTTTACACTGTTATATTTTGTCTAAGTGTTCTGAATCTCTTAAAGAGAGAAATTCGCAGAGGAATATTTCATCAGTGTTCATTCAGTCACAAATACACCCAGCCTTCAGGTGATCGGCGGTTCGGCGTCCGGCAACTCCAGGGAAGTGTCGGGTATCAATTCCTCGGTGAATGTTTCAACACGTTCTTCCGCCGCACGCACGCCTTGAAAACGCGCCACATGAAACAGGGCATCACCCTCGTTCGTCAAAGGCAGATTGGAACGTCCGATGACGATGCCGGCGCAGGGTGAATTAACCGTGACTTCCTGATCACCAAAGGGCGAGGCCACCACACCGAGTAATTGTCCCCTTTTGACCCGGCTGCCCAGAGGCGCCAGGGCGCGAAAGATGCCACTCTCCGGTGCGCGTATCCAGGTGGTGCTGCTGGCCACCATGGATTCCATGGGTATCCTGGCTTTTTGACGCGAAGCCGGTAGCATTCCCAGGATTCTCATGATGTTGAGTATCCCCTTCACACCGGCGCGAATCGCCACTTCATCGAAGCGTAGCGCCTCACCTGCTTCATACAGCAGCATAGGGATACCGCATTCCGAAGCGGCCTCTCTGAGCGAACCGTCACGCAGTTGAGAATTGAGCAACAACGGCACTCCAAAGGCATGGGCGAGACGACAGGTTTCCTCATCATCCATATTAGCCCGCACATGGGGCAGATTGGATCGATGCAGCGCACCGGTATGCAGATCAATTCCATGGGTTGAATTGGCGACAATCTCCCGCATGAACAGATTCGCAAGTCGACTGGCCAGGGAACCGCCTTCATGCCCCGGGAAGTTGCGATTGAGATCCCGTCGGTCAGGAAGATAGCGGGAGTGTTGAATCACACCGTACACATTTACTATGGGTATGGTAATCAAGGTTCCGTGCAGTCGGGACAACGACTTGTGCTTGAGAATACGCCGGATGATTTCAACCCCATTGAGTTCATCGCCATGAATGGCGGCACTGACAAAAAGCCTCGGACCAGGCTTCTTCCCGTGTAATACCTGGATCGGCATGCTCAATGGGGTATGGGTGGGTGATTTGGCCAGTGGCAAGTCGAGATCGACCCGTTCCCCGGGCGCTATCTCCACCCCCCCGATCTTCAGCACTGTCATGCTCAACCCTTGCCTTTGGTCCGGGTACGGTGGGGTTGGGCATTGCGCTCGATAAATTCAACAATCATCCCCGCCACATCCTTCTGCGTGGCGTTCTCGATACCTTCAAGTCCCGGTGTCGAATTGACCTCCATGACCAGCGGACCCCGCTCTGACCGGAGTATGTCAACACCGGCCACATTCAGTCCCATTACCTTGGCGGCGCGCACTGCCGTGGCGCGCTCTTTGGGACTGATCTTCACCAATTCCGCCCGGCCACCGCGATGCAGATTGGAGCGGAACTCACCTTCCGGCGCCTGCCGTTTCATCGCGGCCACCACCTTTCCATCGATAACAAAACAGCGGATATCCGCACCACCGGCCTCCTTGATGTACTCCTGGATCAGAATGTTGGCCTTCAACCCCATGAACGCCTCGATCACGGACTCCGCCGCCTTTTTGGTCTCCGCAAGCACAACTCCGATTCCCTGGGTTCCTTCGAGCAGTTTAATAACCAGGGGCGCACCGCCCACCATCTTGATCAGATCCTGAATATCATCCGGCGAATGGGCGTAACCGGTGATGGGCATCCCGACCCCATCCCTGGACAGGAGTTGCAACGAACGCAACTTGTCCCGCGCCCGGGTGATTGCCACGGACTCATTTGCCGGAAACACCCCCATCATTTCGAACTGACGCAACACAGCGGTCCCGTAAAAGGTAATCGAGGCGCCGATGCGTGGTATCACCGCGTCAAAATCGAGCAATCGTTCACCCCGGTAGTGCACCTCCGGCTTCATGGCACTGGTATTCATATAACAGCGCAGGGTGTCGATCACCCGGGTTTCGTGTCCCCGCTGCTTACATGCCTCGATCAGGCGCTGGGTGGAGTAGAGTTTAATATTGCGGGAAAGGATGGCGATTTTCATTGCAAGTCCTGAATGTATCGATATCTATGGGCTGGTTAGTATCTATTTCCGATGGAATTTACCGGGTTTACCACACAGGTAGGACGCGCCCGGATCCACCGTGAATCGTCCCGCCAGGGCGGTACGCCCGAGTAACATGCGAAATTTCATGGAATCCCGATTGGTCAATGTCATTTCGATCGGCCACCGAACCTTATCCAGTTGCGCAAATGTCTTGATCACATAGCGCTTTTCCTGATGCCCCCCGGAATCCGACACGATCCGCTCATCGATAACCTCAGCAGTACACCAAAGCTCGAACTCGGTATTTTTCTGCTGTGGGTGAATACCGAACCGCACCAGGGACCTGCCCTTCTCAGAAAAGGTCTCCAGGGCAAAGGCGTGTAGCGCAGAGGTGCGCGCTCCAGTATCGACCTTGGCCTTGATGTGCTGGATGCCCAGTTCCGGCAAACTGAGCCACTCCCGCCAACCGATGGGTATGAGTTTCTGTTTCATGTAACGGGATGGTCTATTCGAAGATTCAATCGAAACAGTATCATGCCATCCTACACCACTGAAACCGATTTTGAAGATAACAATCCCGCCACAACCGGGTCAGGTCATGATTCCCTTGAACACCTGCAACGCCCCCCTCATCTGTGAGAGAATGCGCCGTTGTTGATGTACCTATGAATTTCATAATGAAGCTTTCGTCCGACGCCAATCGATCTCCGCTCTCTCCTAAGTTAGCTCAAATACCCGGTGAACGCCTGCAATGGGGCGGACTTCACGGCTGCAGCGCATCCCTGGCCATCGCCAGTGCCGCGCGTGACTACCCGGGTTTGATCCTGGTCGTGACCCCGGACATGCAATCGGCCTCCCGGCTGGAGCGGGAACTGGTTTTTTTCCTCAGCGATGCGCAGGTACCGGTGGTCAATTTCCCGGACTGGGAGACCCTGCCCTACGATCTCTTTTCCCCGCTTCCCGAGCTGATTTCACAGCGTTTACTGACCCTCAGCCGGCTACCCCGAATGACTCGAGGGCTGTTGATCGCGCCAGTTTCAACCCTGATGCAACGTCTGGCGCCCCGGCAGTTTCTGGATGCCCATTGCCTGATCGTCGAAACCGGACAGCGGCTGAATATCGAGGAGATCCGACTGCGCCTGGAACAGGGTGGCTATCAGTGCGTTTCGCAGGTTTTCTCCCATGGTGAGTTCGCGGTACGCGGTTCTCTGTTGGACATTTTCCCCATGGGTAGCCAACAGCCGTTTCGCATCGACCTGTTCGATGATGAAGTCGACACAATCCGCACCTTCGATCCGGAGTCACAACGCTCGGATAAAAAAATCCCGCGCATTGAGTTATTGCCCGCCCGGGAATTCCCTCTGGATGAAAATGGCATCGGCCTGTTTCGGCGCAACTACCGCATCCAGTTCGAAGGTGACCTGCAGAAAAGCCTGATCTATCAGGACGTGTCCGATGGACGGATTCCCAGTGGCCTGGAATATTACCTGCCCCTGTTTTTCGAGCAGACCATGACCCTGTTCGACTACCTGCCAGAACAGCATATGCTGATTCAACTCGAGGAGACCCGAGAACAGGCGGGCCGCTTTTTGGACGATGTACGGCTCCGCTACGAAGAGCGCCGCTATGACCTTGAACGCCCCATTCTGCCCCCTGACAACCTCTACCTGAGCGAAGACGAACTCGTAAACCGGATCAAACAGCGCAACCTGATCACGATCAGCACCTCTGCGGTGCCCGTTCGCACCAAGGGTTACGCCGAGCCGGTCAATTATGCGACCCAGGTGCCGCCACCGGTTGCCTTTCAGGCTCGCAGCAAAAGCCCCGCCAGCGCCCTGAAACGATTTCTCGACGAAGCACCGGAATCCAAGCGGGTGTTGTTTATCGCAGAGGGTGCCGGACGTCGAGAACTTCTGCAAACCACCCTGCGCGACCTGGGCATCCCGGTGAAACCGGTGGACAGTTGGCACAGGTTTCTCGAAGGCAAAGAGACACGGGCCAGGAGCGCCGCCGCCGCAAGGCCAGTCAGGACCCGGACCAGATTGTCCGCAATCTGACCGAACTGCATATCGGCGCGCCGGTGGTGCACGAAGACCATGGCGTCGGCCGATATCTGGGACTGCAGACCCTCGAGGTGGGCGGGCAAACCACGGAGTTTCTCACCCTGGAGTACGCCAAAGGCGACAAACTCTATGTACCGGTCGCCTCCCTGCACCTGATCAGTCGCTATGCCGGGGCTTCTCCCGAGCAGGCCCCACTGCACCGCTTGGGCGGGGATCAATGGGAAAAGATCAAGCGCAAGGCGGCCAAACAGATCCGCGATGTGGCCGCCGAACTCCTGGAGATCTATGCCCGCCGCGCGGCGCGCCAGGGCGTGGCCTTCCCGGATCCAGATGTGGAGTACCAGGGGTTCGCCGCCTCTTTCGAATTCGAAGAGACACCGGATCAGCAGCAGACCATCGAAGCGGTTTTGCGAGACATGACCTCGCCACAACCCATGGACCGGGTGGTGTGCGGTGACGTGGGATTCGGCAAGACCGAGGTCGCGATGCGTGCCGCGTTTCTCGCCACCCAGGGCAACCGCCAGGTAGTGGTGCTGGTGCCGACCACACTGCTGGCGCAGCAGCACTATCAGAATTTCGCAGACCGCTTCGCCGACTGGCCTATTCGGGTGGAGAGTCTGTCGCGCTTCCGCACCGGCAAACAGCAGCAGCAGGTACTCGATGGCCTCGCCGCGGGCACCATCGATATCGTGGTCGGAACCCACAAACTGCTCTCGGAAGGGATCAAATTCCACAACCTCGGCCTGGTCATCATCGATGAGGAACACCGTTTTGGGGTGCGGCACAAGGAGCGGCTGAAGGCGCTGCGCAGCGAGGTCGACCTGCTGACCCTGACTGCGACCCCCATCCCCCGGACCCTCAACATGGCCATGTCCGGAATGCGGGATCTCTCCATCATCGCCACCCCCCCTGCCCTGCGCCATCCGGTCAAGACCTTCGTCAGCCAGTGGAACGACAATCTGATACGCGAAGCTATCCAGCGTGAGCTCAAGCGTGGCGGACAGATCTATTTCCTGCACAATGAGGTCAGCACCATCGAGAACATGGCCCAACGTCTGGAGACATTGATGCCGGGGATACGCCTGCAGATTGCCCACGGACAGATGCGGGAACGCCAGCTCGAGGGCATCATGCGCGATTTCTACCATCAGCGCTTCAGTCTATTGGTCTGCACCACCATCGTGGAAAGCGGCATCGATGTGCCGACCGCCAACACCATCATCATCAACCGCGCGGACAAGCTGGGACTGGCCCAGTTGCACCAGATCCGCGGCCGGGTGGGCCGTTCCCATCACCGGGCCTACGCCTACTTGCTGGCCCCGCCGCCGGGAAACCTGACCTCGGACGCCAAAAAACGCCTCGAGGCGATCGAATCCCTGGAGGATCTGGGGGCGGGCTTCACCCTGGCCACCCACGATCTGGAGATCCGGGGCGCCGGCGAACTGCTCGGCGAGGAGCAGAGTGGCCAGATCCACGAGATCGGTTTCTCACTCTATACCGAGCTCCTGGAGCGCGCGGTCAGCGCCTTGAAATCGGGGCGTCAGCCGGAACTCGACCGCCCCCTGGATCATGGTACGGAGATCGAACTCAACATCCCTGCCCTGCTGCCCGAGGACTATCTCCCGGATGTGCACAGCCGCCTGGTGCTCTACAAACGCATCGCCAGCGCCCGGGACAGTGGGGAACTGCGGGATCTGCAGGTGGAAATGATCGACCGTTTCGGGTTGTTACCGGAAGCGGCGAAAAATCTGTTCGCGATCACCGAACTGAAACTGCGATCACACCCTCTCGGCATCCGAAAAATCGAAGCGGGGCCGAAAGGCGCGCGCCTTCTGTTCGATGAGTCACCCAAGCTGGACCCGGCACGATTGATCCTGCTGATCCAGCAACAACCCCAAAGGTATCGACTCGAAGGGGGTGACAAACTTCGCTATCTGGTGGAGATGGAAACCCCTGAAACCCGGGTGAAAAAGGTTCATGAACTCCTTGACATACTGGTAGACTGAGCGGAATAAATGGGGTCTAACCTGAATGGCATTCGAAAACCACCGTCATCCCGATTCTGAAAAGAATCGAACACGACTTTGAGCTGCAGGTAGCACTATGAAACAAACGAGACGCCTCTATTGGTTAATGCTCATCCTGCCCGGTTTGATCTGGGCGGAGGCCGGTGCGGAGGAGACACCCTGGTACCAATTCGAGGTTCTGGTCTTTCAACGCATTGCCCCCGGCGCCGGCTCCACCGAGTACTGGCCTCTGGATCCCGGAGTACCCTCAAAAGACAATGCCGTCTACCTCTCCGGTGGTAGCACGGTGGTCAACAACCGGGCGATACCGTTCAAACAGCTGCCGGCTGAAGAGCGGCAACTGACAGGCACCTGGCAGGCGTTGCGCAGATCCCGGGATTACCGTCCACTCTACCTTTTGGCCTGGCGTCAACCGGTCTCCGCACCGGAGCAGGCCGAACCGGTCTACTTCAGTCTGGCTTCGGATGACGGCAGCAGTGCGCCCAAGCTGGAAGGCACGGTCAGCTTCGGACTCAAGCGCTACCTGCACATGAGTGCGGATATCCTGCTGCGATTACCCGCACAGCATGAAGCCAACACCCAGGATGAGATGCAATACCCCCCGGAACATCGAAATTATCGGATGCAAGAGACTCGCCGCATGCGCAGCGGCCAGCTGAACTATCTCGATCACCCGGTTCTGGGTATCATCACGGTGGCCGAGCGTTATCAACCGCCGGTGATCGAGCCGGAACCCACACCCGTGGAACCTCCCGCGGAGCTTGAATCCACCGCCCCGGCTACTACCCCATCACCCAATTGAGACACCTGAGGTTTCGAGATAGGCCTGGTGTAGGTCTGATAGTAACGACACTTACTTAGCTCAAGTTTCGGAGTTCAACCTGACTACCTAGTGTAGTGTCTCGAACCAAGCGGCGATCATCCGGGCCCAGCGCATGATGCTGCGGTTGGCCGCTGCAACAACCGCATCGACATCGGAACCTTCCAAGGGCTCATCGAAACTCACCTGTTGCAGGGCCGCCAGGTCGTGGGTCCGTTCATTGACCAGGCTCCAAGTCCCTTTCACGACGACGCGCTCGCCCACCCAGTCAAACTGTTGTATCACCAACCCGAGGCGGTAATCGGGTTGCAGATTTCCCGGCCAGGGCGCAGTGACAACCCGCTTGGCGGGCAATACCTGCTGCAGAGCATCCCCGAACGTCACCTTGAGATTATCCTGTATCGACCCGGCCCATTGGTCGAACTCATGGAGTTTCAGCCGGTGCTCCGTGAGGCGCTCGACGATCTGTGGACGGTCCAGATAAGCGGCCACGGATACCGGCGCCACACCGATCACCTGTGTGTGGGCATCGGGCATCAGATTCCGGGGCGTTTCCGCGACTGCCCCGCTGTCCATACGGTAAAACCGGGTAGGTTGCGAAGGACTGGCGCAGCCCGCCAACATACTCGCAAGCAGTATCACGCCTAGCCCGGGAATCGGCAAAGAAAGTTTCATGGCTACTGTTTACCCCTGATCAGTGCTTCGGGATGACGTTCCAGATACTCGGACATGATACGGATGGATCGAGCTGCCGCGCCCAATTCCCCCAGTGCGGCCTTCATCTGCCCTATCACCTCGGAATCCTGGTTCAGCAGCTGGTTGGCCGATTTCGCCACATCATCCACCTGACGGAAAGCCTTATCGCCACTGGCCAGGGTCTTGTCCCAATTATCAAATGCCCGGGTGAGGTCCTTTTCCGCTTGGCCAATCAGTGCCCGGGTCTGTATCGCGGCCTGGCGGATCTCGTCCAGACTCTGCTGTGCCTGCCGCAGGGTCAGATTACTGTTCTTTAGAATCGCCGGAACCTGATGATCCAATACCTCCGTGACATGGTCGAGACGGTCGACGATCCGCGTCATGGCTACAAGAGAACGTTTCAAATCACCCTGCTCCGCCAGTTGATCGATCGTATCGAGCATTTCCGAAAGGCGCTTGGTGATCCGTTCAATGGGTAACTGCTCAATCGCCGTCGCCAGTTTCTCCATACCGGACTGCACGGTGGGAATTTCCGGATAGGGGCTATCTGAATCGACCATCCGGATAGGCGTATCGGGCTGGAAATCCAATTCGATTTCCAGTTTACCCGTCACCAGACTCTGCATATTCAATCGTGCACGCAGACCCTGCTGAATCAGATCCTTCAGGTCCAGCTTGCCCACCTCATCGGTCATCACTCCGTCCACCTTTACCCGCTCATCCTCGATACCGATGATGACCGGAATGCGAAAGGTCTGAGAATCCCTCGAATAGGTGATGGACATGCGTTCGACCTGACCGACCTTTACACCCCGGAAATTGACCGGCGACCCCACCTGTAGACCCTTTACATCGCCTTCGAAATAGAGAATGAAGCGGGTCGCCTCATGGGAGAGTTTACTGCCGGAAAACACGAACACGGCTCCAAGCCCCAGCACCAGACTGGCCAGCACAAAGAAACCTACGAGTGTGGGACTGACCTTGGACGGCATCGTGATCTTATCCTCCCGCTTCCCCGCGGGTAAGAAATTCCCGCACCCTGGGATCCTTGGACGTGTCCCGCAATTCAAGCGGATTGCCCTGAGCAATCAGGGTTTTCGATTCAGCGTCCAGAAAGATGGCATCATGCCCGATCGCGAAGATACTTGCCAATTCATGGGTCACCACCACAATCGTGGTGCCCAGGCTTTCGCTCAACTCGAGAATCAGATCATCCAGGCGCTTGGCGCTCAGCGGATCCAGACCGGCGGAAGGCTCATCGAAAAACAGCAATTCCGGATCCAACGCCATGGCCCGGGCCAGACCCGCGCGTTTCTGCATACCGCCACTGATTTCCGAGGGATAATAGTGTTCGAAGCCCTTCAGTCCCACCAGACTGAGTTTGAATGTAACAAGTTCCTGAATTTCTGACGCCGTCAGACGTGTATAGGTCTGCAATGGCAGGGCCACATTCTCTGCCAGAGTCATGTGAGTCCATAGCGCACCACTCTGGTAAAGCACCCCCAGGCTTCGCAGGATCCTTTGCTGATCCACACTATCGAGATCCCAGAACGACTCACCCTGATAGCGGACAACCCCCTGAGCCGGGCTTATCAGACCGATCAGGTGGCGCAATAGCGTACTCTTGCCGCACCCACTGCCGCCCATGATGATGAACACGTCCCCACGGTGGATGGTGAAATTCAGATCCTGCTGAATGACCCGTGAACCATAGGCCATGGTCAGCCCTTGTACCTCGATATGGGGTGTTTTAGTGTGAGGTTTTTGTATCTGCTCAAGGTTCATCAGATACCCAGACGATTGAAAAGTATCGTGGTGATGGCGTCCCAGATCACAATCAAAAGGATTGCCGTCACCATGGCGGAAGTCGTGGCCTTTCCCACCGCGGAGGAATCCCGTCCGCACTGCAAGCCCCGCAGGCAGCCGGACATGGCAATGACGATACCGAACAATACGCTTTTTACAAGCCCGACAGTCAGATCGTCCCAACCGATCGCACTGTGGGTTTGTGTAAGGTATTCCAAGAGTGATAGATCCAGCACCAGCACACCCACCAGCATACCCCCTAGAATACCCAGGAGATTCGCCCAAATGGTCAGTAACGGCAACATGATCACCAGGGCCAGCATTCTCGGCAGTACCAGAAAATCGATGACCGGAATACCAAAGGTCTTGAACGCATCCAGTTCATCGCTGACCTGCATGGTTCCGATCTGAGCCGCGTAGGCCGAGCCGGTGCGACCGGCCATGATGATCGCGGTCATCATGGCGCCCATTTCCCGAAACGCCCCCAGTGCCACAAGATCGGCAACGTAGATCTCGGCTCCGAACATCTGTAATTGAATGGCGCCGACGAATGCCAGCACCGCGCCGACGAGCAATGCAATCAGACTCACGATCGGCAGGGCTTCCGGTCCCGCCGCCTGGAGAGCCTGGAAAAAATCGACCCAGCGAAACCGGCTCCGACCTTTGATCAGCCGGCTCATGGCCAAAACCAGTTCCCCGGCAAACTCGGTAAAATTCACACACTCCTGCCAGGCCGCCAGAGTACCTGAACCGATACGATGCAGCACTCCGTAGCCTGCAGGATCGCTGTGAGAGAGGTCCCGGTCAGCCACGGCCCGCCCCAAACCCAGCAATCGATGAACCCCCTGTGGCACCTGATCAACGCCCAGAGTCAGTCCCTGTTGTTCGCAAAACCGCTGAATCTGCTTCAGCATGACCAACAGTCGACTGTCCCATCGCCCCAGCCCTTGCACATCGATGAAGACCTGTTTCAACCCGGCATAGCCAATCAGATGTTGTCGCAAGTCTTCCCAAGCGTACACAGGCCGACCTAGGGTCCAGTCGCCGGTGAAGCTCAAAACGATCCTATCCTGGGCAGGAGCGGTAATTTTCAGTGAATCATCTGGCAATTTTGTATTCCAGAAAGTACGAGAACGCTAGTGTAGTGTCTCATACTAATACGCGATTA
>JARRNW010000198.1:0-6719 GCA_037384565.1 Candidatus Thiodiazotropha sp. | reverse complement strand
GGGAAGAGCAGGTCCGGCATGGCATCGTCCCCTACTATTTTTTCGTTGAGCGCGATACCGGTGCACGCAACTATTTCGAGGTGCCTCTGGTCCGCGCCTGGGAAATCTACCGGGATGCGGTCCAGCAGGTGTCCGGTCTGGGTCGGACTGCCCGGGGGCCCAGCATGAGCGCGGATCTCGGAAAGGTGGAAATTCAGGGAGTGACCCGAATTAAGGGTGAACGGGCCTTTGTGCTGCGTTATATCCAGGCTAGGGATCCATCTCGAGTCCAGCAGCCATTTTTCGCCCGCTATGATGAGCAGGCGACCTGGTTCGATCAGCTGCGCCCTTTCGATGAGGACTCCCGTCGGTTTTTCGCCTGAACGGGTGTTGTACGGATTCAATACTGACCATTGATAGAATCGGCTTGATGCGTTCCGTAAAGCCTGCCATATTTGGTAAGCCGTAATAAAATAAACTAATAATTGCACTGAGTTATAGTGCGCCAGAGCCCCCTAAGGCGTGGGTGGTTCGCTCACCGGGGGGTGGTTCCGAAGCGAATGCCTCATCGTATCGGGTTGGGTCGATGTTTCCGGGTAAGGGATGTCCATCCCCGTGAGCTGTGAGTTCATCCTGTTCACGCCCCTTCAAGGGTAGAAATGATATGCATTCTCGTTTGCGGCCTTTGGTGCGTGGCTGGCCTTTTGAATTGAAACGGAATATCGTGTCGCTTCACCGGTCGGATTGCAGATACTTGCGGAGTTCACCATGGCTGAAAATCAAAAAACCTACACCTTGACGAACGACGAGACTGGGGTATCGGTCAAGTTGCCAGTGATCGAATCGGTACAGGGACCGCCGGCTATCGATGTGTCTTCCCTATACAAGGATGCGGGCGTGTTCACCTACGATCCCGGTTTCATGTCGACCGCCAGCTGCAAGAGCAAGATCACCTTTATTCAGGGTGAGGTTGGGATACTCGAATACCGGGGTATCCCGATCGAGCAGTTGGCGGATGGCGGGGACTTCCTTGAGACCGCTTACCTGTTGCTTAACAATGAGTTGCCTAACCGGGCACAACTCGTTGATTTCAGTAAGTTGATCAGTCGGCATACGATGTTGAATGAAACCCTGAAGCACTTCCTCAGCGGTTTCCATTACGACGCGCATCCGATGGCGATCATGGTCGGAGTGGTGGGCTCCCTGTCCGCGTTTTACCACGACTCGCTGGACATCAACGATCCCGAGCAGCGTCAGGTCGCGGCCCACCGCTTGATCGCGAAGATGCCAACCATCGCTGCGGCGAGTTACAAGCACAACATTGGGGAACCCATCATGTATCCCCGCAATGACCTCTCCTACTGCGCCAATCTGCTGCACATGATGTACGCAACACCCTGCGAGGAGTATCAGGTCGATCCGGTGGCCGAGAAGGCCCTAAACCTGCTGTTCATTCTGCATGCGGATCATGAGCAGAACGCCAGTACCTCCACGGTTCGCCTGGCGGGTAGTTCCCTGGCCAATCCGTTCGCTTGTATCGCCGCCGGTATCGCCTCCCTGTGGGGGCCGGCCCACGGCGGTGCCAATGAGGCGGTGCTCGACATGCTGGCGGAAATCGGCGATGTGTCACAGATCGACAAATATATTGCCAAGGCGAAAGACAAGGATGATGGGTTCCGGTTGATGGGTTTCGGTCACCGGGTTTACAAGAAATACGATCCACGGGCCGGGATCATTCGCGATGTCTGCCACCAGGTTCTGGAACGGCTCGCGGATACCAACAACCCCATGTTCGAACTGGCCCAGCGGCTTGAGGAGATCGCCCTCAATGACGAATATTTCATTGAGCGCAAACTCTATCCGAACGTGGATTTCTATTCCGGCATCATCTACCGGGCATTGGGAATACCCAACAACATGTTCACTGTGATGTTCGCTATCGCCCGGACCGTGGGCTGGGTGGCCCACTGGCTCGAGATGATGGACGATCCGCGGCAGAAGATCGGTCGGCCCCGGCAGATCTACCAGGGTTATCCCCGCCGGGACTATGTGCCCCTTGATCAGCGTTGAGAGTATGGGTCTGGTGAGGTGCTGAAAAGTATCTGGCAGGATGTGCCTGGTAAGGGTGTTTTCTGAATTTTTCGCGTATTTTAGGCGAAGATCAGTGTTTATTCTCCCATCAAGGCATTATTTAAAACGCTTGCCGAAAGTGGCTCAACAGGCCGCCATGAGGGTTTCCAACTGCTTCAGATTGGCCCTGGCCTGAGGCCGGTTGTCGAACGCTCCAAGGGGGCGTTTGCGGAGCTGTTGCGTGGGTAGCACCACCAGTTCGAAGCGAACCTGATTGGCACTGAACTGGAAACTTGGGTAGTGCTCCCGGTGTCCGTCGCTGAAACTCAGCAGACGTTGCTTCTCGGTCCATGGGATATGCAGATCACTCAGGGTAAACAGCACATCCTCCGGGGTGTCCGCGTAGAGGTGCAATTCCACATGGCTGTTGCTGTCTGCCGTGCCATCCAGGACCGGCCCTGTCAGCTGGGGTTGGAATGTCTGCAGGGCACGCATGGCCTCCATCGCCTGTTGGCGTAACGACCACAGGGCATCGGTTTGGGCCACACCTCTGACCAGGCGCTGCTGTTCCCGTAGTGCTTCATCGACCTCCTTATGCGTTGGCATGAGTTGAGGTCGAGTAACGCCGTACTTCGCGGCCGCCTTGCGGCAGGCATAGGCGATATTGTCCGAGCGTAGTTCGGTAAGGATGCGCGCGGCTTCGTAGGCGATGCGTCGCTGGAGTTCACGTTTTTTGTGGTTCATTTTGCGCAGTACCCATTATCTTGGATCAGACCCTGGCCACATATCGGTGGTTCCTGCGCCTCGTGCGGGTCTTGGGTGGTCGTAGTGTTCGCTGCCGATACAACGACGTGCAAACGGTACCTTGTCTGACTGGCATAGTAGCGGAACCGCCATGAGCCAGGGAAGACCCTGGCAAACAGCGCGTCTCACAACACTAGAAGGGATCTTCGATCGGGGTCGGGGTACCCGTGGGTCCGTTGATGTTGCGCTGATCCGGACGGCGGTTGTCTCCGGGCTGCTTGGGCGCCTTGTCGATCTCGAAGACTTCAAAGATTGCGTTGGTATCGCTGACACCCGCCGGCTGACCAGTGTCCGCATCGATGCGCATGGTGATCATCCCGGGAGGCATGTCGGGAACCTTCTCCTCGATACCATTGAGCGCGACCCGCATGTAGTCGATCCAGGCCGGTAAGGCGGCACGGCCGCCCACTTCGCCCCGTCCCAGGGGGGTCACATCATCGAACCCGATCCAGGCCGTGGCGACCAGATGATGGTTAAAGCCATTGAACCAGGCGTCCCTCTGATCGTTGGTGGTGCCGGTTTTGCCTGCGATATCGGTGCGGTTGAGCACCCGAGCCCGGGTCGCTGTTCCATGTTGGATCACGTCGCGAAGCATGGAGTTCATCAAATACTGGTTCTGCGGGGTGATCGCTCTTTGCGCGCAGCGGGGCACTGTATCAGCTTCGCTGGATTGCGCATCGGAGGGCTCTTCGGCTGTGCTGGTTTCATGCTCATGTTCGGCTGCTAGCATGGCCTCGTCACAAACCTGTACCGGGTTTACCTGGTAGAGCAACTCGCCCTTGTCGTCGCGGATCGATTCGATGAGGTGCGAAGGTACGTAATATCCGCCATTGGCCAGGACGCTATACCCCGTTGCCAGAGCCAACGGAGTGACCGTGGCACTGCCAAGAGCCAGGGAGAGATCACGGGGGAGTTCGGAGCGGTCAAAGCCGAAACGGCTGGCATAGTTGATGGCATGTGAGACACCCATGGCGCGCAGCAGGCGGATGGATACCAGATTGCGGGAATGGGTCAGCGCGTATCTCAGTCGGGTCGGGCCGAAGAACTTGCCGCTGTAGTTTTCTGGCCGCCAGGTGGCTTCCAGGGTGTCGTCGTCGAATACCACGGGTGCGTCGTTTATGATGCTGGCCGGGGTGAAGCCGGCCTCAAGGGCGGCGGAGTAGATAAACGGCTTGAAGCCGGAACCGGGCTGTCGCTTAGCCTGGGTGACCCGGTTGAATTTACTCAGATTGAAGTCGTATCCTCCGACCAGAGCCTTGACCGCGCCGTTTCGGGGAGCGATCGATACCAGTGCCCCTTCGACCTTCGGAATCTGCGCCAGACGCCAGTATGCCTGACCTTTTTTATCAGTGTCCTGGTAGAGATACACCTGGTCGCCGGCCTTCAGGATGTCAGAGGCCTGCTTGGGTTTCTTACCAATGCGCTCATTGGTGATGTAGGGAGCGGCCCAATTCAGTCCCTCCCAGTCGATGTGAAGGGCTTCCCCTTGTGCGTTCAGCGTTTCGATGCTTTGGTCTTCGACGGTGGTGACGATCGCCTTTTTCAGATCGGCGGCATCCGGCATTTCTGCCAGTCCTTCGATCAATAGCTGTGGATCAGTTTCCGGAGCAATCTCCTGATGCCCGGCGGGCCCCCGATAGCCATGCCGCATGTCATAGGTCTGTATGGCGTGACGCAGGGCCAGGTTCGCCGCCTGCTGTAATTGACTGTCAATCGATGTAATGATGCTGTATCCACTGGTATAGGCGTCCTGTCCATAGCGGGATACCGCCTCGGCCCGGGCCATCTCCGCCACATAAGGGGCTTCAACCTCGCTGGGGGTGGTGTGCAGCGTGGCGCTGACCGGTGCCGCGTGTGCTTCATCATATTCGGCCTGACTAATGAACTCGAGGTCCAGCATCCGACCCAGAACATAATTTCGTCTTATCAAGGCGCGTTGCGGATCGGTGACCGGATTGAGTCTCGACGGCGCCTTGGGTAACCCCGCGATCATGGCGACTTCAGAAAGCTCAAGTTTTTCCACGGTGCGGCCGTAATAGACTAGGGCAGCGGCGCCGACGCCGTAAGCACGGTGACCCAGGTAGATCTTGTTGAGATAGAGCTCGAGTATCTCCTCTTTGGAGAGCATGCGTTCGATTTTCAGAGCCAGAAAGATCTCGTTGAGTTTTCGGGAGTAGGTCTTCTTGCTGCTGAGGAAGAAGTTCCGGGCCACCTGCATGGTGATGGTACTGCCGCCCTGGCGACGTTCGCCAGTTAGGAGAAGCTGAATGGCTGCGCGTATGATACCCTGGTAATCAACACCGGGGTGCTGGAAGAACCGGTCGTCTTCCGCAGCCAGGAATGCCTGGATCATACGCGGCGGGATCTCGTCGTAGCTGAGAGGTTCTCGACGTTTTTCGCCGAATTCCGCAATCAGGCGTTGGTCGCTACTGTAGATTCGAAGGGGGACCTGAAGTCTGACATCCTTGAGTGTTTCAATGGATGGCAGTTTGGGTTCGAGATAGAGATAGGCGCCATAGAGACCGATGGCGCCGATCACCGAAAGGCCGAATAAGAAGTAAACGAGGTATCTTAAGAGTCTGTAGAACGACTTCATGCGCTGGTTCACAGAAATGGTTGATCCAGGGGTACCAGAATGGTTTCCTAGCAAAGTCAGATAGTTTAGCAAATAAAACGTTCGTATTTTGGAACTTGTTTGTGAAAAAATATCTTCACAAAAAAATCATTTGCTGCTATATAGTTACTTACTCTAGTTAAAGAGAATCCTAGTTCATTTCTGCGGCATAAGGATCGTTTGGGTAACCCGCATGTCACTATTCGGAAGAAAAAAGCCGCCTTTAATAGGCATCGACATCAGCTCAACAGCAGTCAAGTTGCTGGAGTTGTCGCAATCCTCAGGGCGCAATGGCGCAACTTACCGAGTCGAAGCCTACGGAGTGGAGCCGCTTCCCGGTAACGCTGTCGTGGAAAAGAACATCGCCGAGGTGGACGCGGTCGGTGAAGCGATCCGGGCCGCTGTGCGACGATCGGGTTCGCGAGCCAAGCATGCCGCCGTCGCGGTATCCGGATCTGCGGTGATCACCAAGGTCATCTCCATGCCGGCCTCGTTGTCCGATCAGGAGTTGGAGAGTCAGATCCAGCTGGAGGCCGACCAATACATTCCCTACCCTCTGGAAGAGGTGAATCTCGATTTTGAGGTCATCGGCCCTTCCGAGAAGAATCCGGAGTTGGTCGATGTCCTACTGGCGGCCTCCCGGAGCGAGAATGTGGATGACCGAGTAGCCGCCATCGAGATGGCCGGCTTGTCCGCGGCGATCGTGGACGTCGAAGCCTATGCCATGGAAAACGCCTGCACCCAGTTGCTTGATCAGTTACCGGAACATGGCGAGGATCAAACCATTGCCATTGCGGATATCGGGGCGACGACAACGACCTTGAATGTGCTGCACAACAACAAGATTATCTATACCCGGGAACAGAATTTTGGCGGCCGCCAGCTCACCGAAGAGATCCAGCGGCGATATGGATTGTCGATTGAAGAGGCGGGAATGGCCAAACGCCAGGGTGGCCTGCCTGATAACTATGTACCCGAAGTGCTAGAGCCCTTCAAAGAGGCCATGGCACAGCAGGTCAGCCGTTCCTTGCAGTTTTTCTTCTCTTCGAGCGCCTACAACACCGTTGATCACATCATCCTGGCGGGAGGCAGCTCCTCGATTCCGGGTATCGATGATTTGGTCGAAGAGAAGTTGGGGACACCGGCCAGCGTGGCGAATCCATTTGCCAACATGTCGGTATCGTCCAAGGTGAAACCTCAGGCACTGAGTTCGGACGCACCGGCTCTGATGATTGCCTGCGGTCTGGCATTG
>JARRNW010000197.1:0-6758 GCA_037384565.1 Candidatus Thiodiazotropha sp. | reverse complement strand
TCACTGATGCTCACCACCAGATTGCCATGGGAGACCGCGGCCGGATAGACCCGTACCTGACTGTTGATCACCACGGTGCCGGTGCGGGAGTTGATGATCACCTTCGCGGATGCGACCCCAGGCATGATCCGCAGTTCTTCGAGCATCGCGACAAAGGTCACCTTCTGTCCCGGATCCATCGGTGCATTAACCTGGATAGAGGTAGCATCCACCGCCTTGGCGGTCCCCGGACCAATGGTAAGGTTGATGGACTCGGCCACCCGCATCGCCGTAGTAAAATCCCCATCGTGCAGATTCAGGGTAAGCATCGGCGCCCGGTTGAATCCATTCGGCACCTCACGCTCCACCGTGGCCCCATTGGGGATACGTCCGGTGCTGGGAATGTTGACCGTCAGCTTGGAACCGTCCTGTCCTTCAGCGCTGAGTCCGCCCACCACCAGATTACCCTGGGCCAGGGCATAATTGTTGCCATCCACGCCTTTCAGAGGGGTCATCAACAAGGTGCCACCACGCAGGCTCGAGGCATTTCCCAGGGAAGAAACGGTGACATTGATCTTCTGTCCCACTTTGCTGAAGGGAGGCAGATCACCGTGAACGATCACCGCCGCGACGTTTTTGGGTTTGATATTGGTCCCTTCGGGAATCTGCACGCCTAATTGAGAAAGCAGGTTCTTCAGACTGTTGATGGTATAGGGGGAATCGGTGTCCTTGTCACCGGTGCCGTTGAGACCTACCACCAGTCCGTAACCGATCAACTGGTTGTCCCTCACACCCTGAATGGAGGCCAGATCCTTGATCCGCTCGGCCGCAACGGGTTGGACCGCAAACAGAACCAAGAGAGCCGTCATCACTGTTTTCACAACAAGAGCCTTCATATCAGCGTTCCTCAGAAGGGTGACAGCACGCTGTTGAAAAAGCGTGACAACCAACCCATGGAATTCGCATCGGCCAGGGCCCCTTCGCCTTTGTAGGTGATGGTGGGGTCGGCGATGCGGGTCGAATCAACGGTATTTGTCGGGGTGATATCACTCGGACGAATGATGCCGGAGAGACGGATGTATTCCGTCCCCTGATTGATACCAATACGTTTTTCACCCCGCACATAGAGATTGCGATTGGGCAAGACCTCGACCACCGAAACCGTGATATCACCGCTCAGGGCGTTGCTCTGGGTGGCGCTTCCGTCACCGCTGAATCCATTTTCCGCGGAGAGATCGAAGCCCAGATTGACATCCTTGTTGTTGGCGATTGGCATGAAGCCCGGCACGTTGAACTGCATCCCCTGTCCGAACAGAACCGGACTTGTAATACTGTTGCTGGAACTCTTGGCGGTAGAGGTGGTAGCCGATTTGTTCGCCTGGGTATTCTCCACCAACTTGACGGTCAACAGATCCCCGACCCGACGGGCGCGAATGTCTTCGAACCAGGCCTGCTCATATCCGGCCTGATAGATCGAACCGTTACCACGAGGAGCCGGAGGCGGCATCACCGGACGGATCGGCGCATAGGCGGCGTCCCGGACCGGATTGCTGTTTTGGCAACCCGTGAGCGCCAACATCAGCACCGGAAGCCAAAAAATTTTAATGAGCCTGCTCATGACACTGCCTTTCGATTAAAGCTGCTGATTGACAAAGGAGAGCATTTCATCGGTCGTGGAGATCGCTTTGGAGTTCATCTCATAGGCTCGCTGGGTTTCGATCATATTCACCAGCTCTTCCACCACATTCACGTTGGAACTCTCCAACGCGCCTTGAATCAATGTGCCGGTACTGTCGCTTCCCGGTACTGCCGTATTCACGCCACCACTGGCGTTGCTCTCCCGGTAGAGGTTATCACCCATGGGCTCAAGTCCCTGGGGATTGACAAAGTAAGCCAGTTCCACCTGACCGATTTGGGTCGGCGCATTATTTCCCGATTGCAGTACGGAAATAACCCCATCGGAACCGATGGTCACACTGGTAGCATTGGTCGGAACGGTAATCGCCGGCTGGAGTTCATAACCATTGGGGGTGACAACGTTACCATCGGCGGTGAGACTGAAGGTGCCGTCTCGGGTGTAGACGATGTTGCCGTCCGGATGCAGCACCTGGAAATAGCCCTTTCCTTGAATCGCCATATCCAGCATATTGCTGGTTTGGACGATGTTACCCTGACTGTGCTCTTTTTGCGTCGCGACCACCCGCACCCCGGTTCCCACCATCAAACCGGAAGGCAGTTCGGTATTCTCCGAAGATTGCGCGCCCACCTGACGCAGATTCTGATAGATCAAATCATTGAACACCGCGCGATCACGTTTGTAGCCGGTGGTGTTTACGTTGGCGAGATTGTTGGAGATCACAGACATTTGGGTCTGCTGTGCGTCCAATCCGGTTTTTGCGATCCAGAGTGCCGGGTACATAGTCGCTTCCTCTTAGCCTTTGATTCAATCTTGTTCAACGAAAAAGTTGCAATTAACCTGCCAATATCAACTCATCTTCATCAGACTCGACGAGGCGGTATCCATCTCCTCGGAGGTCTTCATCAGCTTGACCTGCATTTCGAACTTGCGGGACAGCTCGATCATGTTCACCAGGGCATCCGCCACATTCACATTGCTGCTCTCAATGACCCCGGAAACCAGCTGAGTCCCCGCATTTGCGTCCGCCTCGCCACCCGCCTTGAGTCGTAACAGGCCGTTTTCATCCTTGTAGAGTTCGGCTGTGCCGGGGTTAACCATCTTGATACGATCAACGATCGCCAGGGAATCCGGGGTAGCGCCCTCGGGGAGAATAGTGATGGTTCCGTCCGGTGCGATCTCGAGATTTTCGAATGGCGGCAAGGCGATCGGTCCACCATTGCCGATCAGCGGCAAACCCTGGCCGTTGGTCACCAGGCCGTTGGCATCCACCTTGAGATCAGCGCGCCGGGTATAGGCTTCGCTGCCATCCGGTGCCTGTACAGCGAAATAACCTTCGCCATTGATCGCCAGATCCAGTGCGTTGCCAGTGGCCTGAAAACTACCCTTGTCGAAATTGATGTCGGGTCGTTCATCCAGGGCGTACACCCGGGTGGGGTATCCGGCGCCAAACACCGGCATACTGCGGAATTGATTGAAATCTTCCATGAATCCCGGCGTATTCACATTCGCCAGATTGTTGGAGTTGTTCGCCTGGGCGATCAGCGTCTCTTTGGCGCCGCTCATCGCGACATATAGCATGCGATCCATGGGTGGGCTCCTGTCTCAGTGTCGTTCCACTAGGTTCTGACAGGAAAGCTGCAATAATTGGGCCGGACCTTAATTAGTTTTGAGTTTTGAGTTTTGAGTTTTGAGTTTTGAGTTTTGAGTTGCGATTGGTTTCCACGCTTTGTGTGGGAACCCTCACCTGCGCAACACGTCATTAGGCATTCATCTGATACGAGGTCCGCGTTCCCACACTTCGCGTGGAAACGCGGACCCCGGCTACGCACCTGTTATGAGCGGGTTACTTAACGCATGTTGATGATCGACTGGGTCACTGCATCCGAGGTCGTGATCACCTGGGCATTCGCCTGAAAGTTACGCTGTGCGGTAATCAGATTGACCAACTGTTTGGCCAGGTCCACATTCGAGCTTTCCAGAGCGCCCGATTGAATCAAACCGAAATTCGCGGTTGCCGCCTCGCCAATCTGCGCATCCCCCGAGGAGAAGGATTCGACCCAACTGGTGTCGCTGTTCTGACGCAACCCCTGAGGGTTTGAGAATCTCGCCAGGGCGATCTTGCCCAGGGGTTCCGACTGACCGTTGGTGTATCGCGCAAAGACAATTCCGCTGTCATCCACGTCCATGCCACTGAGTCGACCGGAGGTAAAACCGTCCTGGGTCAGTTCATTGACCGCGAACTCGGAACCGAACTGGGTGGTGGCGCTGTAGTCGAACACCAATCCCGTGAAGTCGTCCGCTCCACCTGTGGGAGTAAAGGTGTCAAAGATAACATTGCCCGTAGCATCGACATCTCCCACCCCCATATCCAGAGCACCGCTGTTGGTAAACTGGATATCGGCAAACGGACTCCCGCCAACCGTCACGTTAGTACCATCCACAAAGGTAAACGCGTTCCACTCATTATCCGCCACTTTGACATAGAACATAGCGGCGGTATGTTCCGTTCCCAGAGAATCGTAAATGGTTGTCGCGGTGGAATGATTGTAACTTGAGGTATCCGGCGGAAAGGTGAAGCCGGGCGCGGTAGGATCCAACGCAACGGTAGGCACGGTTTCAGCTGCGCTGAGGTTCAATGTGGCTTCAACCTGACTGGTAGCCTCCGGATTACCCGAGACGACAGGCAGATTCAGATCGGTCAAGGCACCCGTGTTGAACAGAGAGCCGGTGGTACCCACCCGGGGAAAGACCTGTAAACTGGAACCGGTATTATCGACCACATTCCCATCACGATCCACCGAGAACGCGCCGGCACGAGTATAGGCCAGATTACCGGCGTTATCTTCCATGACAAAAAAACCCTCCCCGTTGATGGCCATATCAAGGTTGTTAGAGGTAAATTCGATAGTCCCCTGTGAAAACTGCTGAGCCACTCGCGACACACGCACACCCCGGCCAGGCGCCACGCTACTGATCGCATTGGCGAAGATATCCGCAAACTCGGCACGTGACTCTTTAAACCCCGTGGTACTTGCATTGGCCACGTTGTTACCCGTCACTTCCAGATCGGTGGAAGCCGCGTCCAAACCACTGAGAGCGATATGAAATGCCATCTCTATTCTCCTGTCAACTCACGGAATGGCGATGATCCATTCCTGTCAAATCTGATCGTTTACTGAATCTCTACCACGTCGTTCATGGATACCTGGCCTAACGCTCCCAGGTTCAATTGGACGCCACCGCTACCACCCAGGGTCACACTCTCTACTTCGGCGGAGGTATAAACAGGCAGGGCCACATCCACGTCATCGAAATTGGCAATGGCACTCACCTGGTAGATGCCCTCTCCGGCAAAATCCCCGGCCTCGTCATAGCCATCCCAACTGAAATCCAGTTGTCCGGCTTCATGGGAACCCAATTGGAGTTCACGCACCAGTTCACCGGAACCGTTGGTGATCCGGATACGCACGTTGCCTGCACTGGCCGGCAGATCGAGGCTGCCTTGCAGCGGCTCATCGTTGGACAATTGCTCGTAGGGGGTATCGACCAGAACGGTTCTGCCCACCAGATTGGCGGCCTGCAGCGCCTGATCGGAGGTCAGGGCACTGCTCAGATCACTGAACGACTTGTTCAGTTCGCTGATGCCGTTGACCGTGGCGAACTGGGAAACCTGTGTCGCCATTTCGGAATTTTCCATGGGTTTGAAAGGATCCTGGTGGGTCAGTTCGGTCACCAGAAGATTCATGAAATCCTCCAGCCCGAGATCTCCATTTCCCGTCTTCTGGGTCGAGGGGCTTGAGCCCAGCCCGATCTCATCGTAATAGCTGGCAGCGTTAACGGTACCGATGGTCATGACAGTCTCCTTATTGACCCATACGCAGGGTTGCAAGCAGCAACTGTTTGGCGGCGTTGGCCACCTCAACATTGCTTTGGTAAGAACGAGAGGCGGAAATCATGTTGGCCATCTCTTCGACCGTATCGACGTTGGGACGAAAGATATAACCCGCTTCATTCGCCAGAGGATGGTCCGGCGCGTACTCCTGAATCAGGGGTGCCTGACTTTCAACCACACCGGCCATACGTACACCCTGGGCGGCCGCATCCGGATTGTTCTGGTCGAGCAGTGTTTGGAACACCGGCTGGCGGGCCCGGTAGGTATCCTCGATGCTGCTGCTGACCGCATCGGCATTGGCCATGTTGCTGGCCACCAGATTGAGGCGCAGGGTCTGCGCGCTCATACCGGATGCGGCGGTGTCAAAGATACGGAACATGGTCATGATCATTCACCCTTGAGGGCCTTGCGCAGACCGCTGATCTTACTGTTGATAAAACTGAGGCTGGCCTGATATTCAATGGCATTGGTACCGAATGCGGCATGCTCCTTCTCTGTATCCACCGTGTTGCCATCCAGTGAAGGCTGAGCAGGCACGCGATACAGCAATTGCGCTGGGGGTACCGGACCGGTTTCGGTCTGGATGTGCGAGGCATTAGTGGTGCGCAAACGCACCCTGTCACTCATCTCGCTGTTCAACATGGCCTTGAAATCGAAATCCCGCGCCTTGAATCCCGGGGTGTCTGCGTTGGCGAGGTTGGACGCCAGCACTTCGGCACGCTGGGACCGCAACGTCAGTGCGCGTTCATGGATACCAAATACGTTGTCGAAGTTCATCTGCGTCTCCAGACCCTTGCTCTCACGAACAAGAATGCAGGGAGTGTGCCAACGTATGAAAGGCTAGAACGGAATAGATATTACCCGGTGGTAACCCAATGGCGCCTACTCAAACCAAAAACCACCGTCATCCCGGCGCAGGCCCGGATCCACAAGGCTGGATGGTGCGATACTCCTGGATTCCATCCCGAGATCCATAAACGGCGCATCCATAGCAAGTTTTGAGAACGCAGTCTGCAGGCAGATTTGCGGCAACCCCCTGCCGTGGACCGGCAAGGCTTGCCGCATAAGAAGAACGGATCAGCCCTTCAGACGGTAGGAGATGCCCCCGTGACCCACCTTCATCTCGAAACGGTTGGTCACCTGATTGAGGGATTCGGTAGAACCCAGGAACAGATAGCCCCCGGGATTCAGGGCATTGGCCATGCGCTCGACGATGTCTTTCTTCAGATCGTTGGAAAAGTAGATCAA
>JARRNW010000196.1:0-10440 GCA_037384565.1 Candidatus Thiodiazotropha sp. | reverse complement strand
TTTAAGTACTCAAGTTTCGCAACACCGGGAACGGCGGTTGGGAGGGTAAATGGGAGAAGAAAAATCGTTTGAATCTGAAAAGAGTCGGATCTCCATCCGGATGATGAGGGGTGGGTGAATCCGCGAAATTTAAAGGTGTTCAGATATTATTGTCGAAGTACCGAAAAAGCGCTTGGCTCATGAAGAGGAACGGTTATCCTTAAATTTAAACCCGTTCGGGATAGTCATTCCACGATGGGATATGTAATCCCTCGTGGCCAACGACCGGGTTAATCAATACGGAGGTGAGATATGAAAACGAAACGATTCCTGTCTCTGTTGGTGATTGGCTGGGTACTTCTGGCGCCCAGCCGTGTGTCGGCATCTGATTATGTGATCGATACCGAAGGAGGGCATGCCTTCATTCAGTTCCGCATCAGTCATCTGGGATACAGCTGGCTGGTGGGGCGTTTCAATAAAGTCTCGGGTAACTTCAGTTATGACGATGAGCATCCCGAGAATGCCTCGGTCAGCGTGGTGATCGATACAGCCAGCATCGATTCGAATCACGCGGAACGGGACAAGCATCTCAGGGATGAAGATTTCCTGAATGTTGTTCAGTTTCCTGAGGCCAGATTCGTGAGCCGCTCCTACACCCAGAAGCCGGACGGGAGCGCGGAACTGGTGGGCGATTTCACGCTCAGGGGCGTGACCCGTTCTATAGTCATCAAGGTGGAGCCTGTGGGTTCCGGCCCCGATCCCTGGGGTGGCTATCGCATGGGGTTCAGCGGACACACCAAGCTGGTGCTGGCCGATTTCGGGATCACCCGATATTTGGGGGACGCGGCCAAGGAGATGGAGCTTTTTCTGGGGGTGGAGGGAATCCGGGAAAAGACGGAAAAGGCATCACGGAAGCCGACCTAGGCAAAGCGCTTCGGTCTCCGTCACTCTGGATATGCCGGAGAAGTGGTGCCTGGATGCACCGTTTACGGACTAAAGGATGGCATCCTGGGATATCACTCCGTAGCCTTCTGGATCCCGGCATGCCCCGGGATGACGGTGGTTTTTTTGACTTTGTAAGTGCCATTCGACCTGATAGTTCAAACGGCGTTTGAAATGGGCGCGCAATTTATGTGGTTTTGTCCGTTTGAGTTTCGTTTCGCTTCGCTTTATCAGTGCCCATCCGGTTGGCACTTACTGATGCCAAAAGCCACTGACATCCCGGCCGGACGTCTCAACCCAGGGATCGGTCCGCGATCCAGGCGACCCGCAGGCGAATCTTGCGCCAGGGGTTGTGCTCCTCGTCGAGCAGCCGCACGATGGTTGTTTCGAGGCGCTCACCCTGATCCAATAGACGGGCCAGGGTACGGTTGTCCCGCTGCGGAATGTATCCGAGGTGCTCATTACGAAACCACACGGCAATCGCGTAGCGGTCGTGGCGATTGGTCGGTTCGCGCCGCAGATGCAGGCTTTCTCCGACCTGCAGAAAGGGCCAGATGGCTGGTGCGCGGTGATATTGGTAACCGGCCAAGGGGGATTCCTGTAGAATCACCCGGCGACGGATGGGAGGCAGCTGGCCACGGTAGACCCCCGTATGGGGTAGCAATCGGGTCAGGCCCCGGAACAGGCGGGTGACGGGGTTGTGATGATTCATGTCCTGGGCTCTCAAGATGTATTGGATTCCGATAAAAAATAACAACAGTGGTGACTCATTCCATGAGTCCGCGCTGAAGGTGGAGGCGATGCTCGAATATATATTTTTTCATGAAACACCCTGGCGGCGGTTTACTGAGTCTGTGGAACAGTTGGGTTTATCACCCGAAACATCTGTGGAAGAGGATGAGTGGCTGGTGATGTTGCCGGAAGACCTGGACGATGAACTGGATGAACAGGTCGAGGCCCTGTATGACCGGTGCCTTGAGATGAACGAAAGTCTGGTGGCGGAAGAGGAAGGTGAGGATCATGTGCATCGGGCCGGGATCAATGTCACCCTGGGTGATGGCCGGGTGGTACAGGCGGCGGTGGATCCGAAACTGGTGACCCGGATTCTCGATGTGGTATCGATCGAAGAACTCGGTGAACTGGTGAATGCCGTGGTGGACGCGGTGGAGAATCCTAACGACCGGCCTCTGTGTCAGCGTTGAGATCCGGGTCAATCGCCTGGCGGTTTCGCTCTTCACCTTGCTGAATCGCCTTTTCAACGGCCATTCGTACCGCCTTTTTCTTCTCCACCAGCTCGATGTACTCATTCGGCGTTTGGGTGTAGTTGGTCTCGGGCGGATTGTCGCTACGGATCATCACGTAGATGACGCCGCCGATGATCGCGATCAATATCAGAAAAAAGCCCTGTTTCGACATCTTGGTTACCCTGTGCGGAGTTCTCTTATGCTTAAGGGTCTCGGAAAAAGATAAATTATCCCAAAATACGCAGGATTAGTGCCTGCCTTCTCGGTGCGCCCGAAGGGAAGCCCTCAAATTCCTCAATCCTGCGTTGCGGATTTTGACAAGGGTGCGCCTTGTGCTGGGAAATTTGGGGGCTTCTGATTTCCTACTGCAGTATAGGACACTACGCTGGATTCCGTTTCGCTTCATCCCAGTTGCAGGCGGTCGTTCACGCTTTAAGCGAGCGCCATTCACCCCTGTGTGTTCTTTGGAGGGCGCTGGTGGCGTTTCAGGCACTATTTTCACTATGCAAATGCAGGATCGGCCAGGCCCGCTCCCGGGCGACTTCCGCCAGGGTCTGATCCGGGTCCACAGCCACGGGGTGGGTAACCTGCTCCAGCAGGGGCAGATCGTTGTGTGAGTCGCTGTAGAACCAGCTGCCCTCCAGGGACTGCTCAAAGGTCTCAAGCCAGTCGTTGAGCCGATTGACTTTGCCCTCCCGAAAACTCGGTTCGCCGGCTATCTCCCCGGTGTAGTGGCCATCGAGGGTTTCCGGTTCGGTGGCGATCAGATGCCGGATACCAAAATGTTTTGCGATCGGTGTGGTGACGAAAGAGTTGGTAGCGGTGATAATCAGTGGGATATCTCCGGCCTGGCGATGTTTTTCCACCAGCTCCCGGGCCTGTTCCGTGATGATCGGGATGATCTTCTCTTCCAGGAACTGATTGCGCCATTGCGCCAACTGTTGGGGTGAATGCAGGCTCAACGGGCGTAGGGAAAAGCGCAGAAACTCATAGATATCGAGGTTGCCGGCCCGATAGTCGGCATAGAATCGTTCATTCTCACGCTCGTACTCGTCGGCGTCGACGATGCCCTGCTGAACCAGGAAGCGTCCCCACAGGTAATCCGAATCCCCCGCCAGAAGGGTGTTGTCCAGGTCAAAGATTGCGAGTGCCATGGTGACTATCCTACAGGTTTCACAGAATTGTACGAATCGGTCGTGCATTGGGCCCGCCCGGTCGGGGGAAGGCATTCCCCGGCACCAGACAGGCTGACCGCTGCCTCGGTATTTTACAGGGTAATGTGACAAAGTAATGACATTCTTTCTGGGGCTGGATTATCCGGGGGGTGTTCGTGACCCTCGGTGCTGGGGTCGATTTTCGACCTTGCGACAAATCCTGTGGGGGATTTGTCGCCTTGCCGCTCTTCGGCTTATGTGGAAGAATCTTAGTCAACTCGTTGATATACCGTGTGGGGATCAAGCTCGATGAATCCCCGGAACAGGCCATGTTTCGGGAGCTGCGCGAAGAGGTGGGGTTGCGAGCCGAACAGGTTTCGGTGATTGGCGCCACCCGCAGCTGGCTCCGTTACCGGTTGCCGGAGCGCTACATCCGGCGGCATCGTGAACCCATCTGCGTCGGCCAGAAACAGATCTGGTTTCTTCTCAGACTCAACTGCAGTGATGATGCGTTCTGTCTGGATCATACAGATACTCCGGAGTTCGAGGAGTGGCGCTGGGTCAAATACTGGTACCCGGTCAAAGAGGTGATCTACTTCAAGCGCAATGTCTATGCCAAGGCCCTGGAAGAGTTGGCGCCGTTGCTCTATCCGGAGGGGACTCCGGGGCGGCTGCAGACCAGCTATCTGCGTCAGAACCGGCGCTGAGTCTTCCTTACCCGCGCCGGTTAACCGCCGGTTCACTCGTTTTTCCAAGGCCCTAAGACCCACCATGACTGAATCCAATCTCGACCCGAAACGGCTGCATGTCAACATGCTCGACACCCTGCATCGGATCGTCAAGGAGGTTAATACCGCATCCGATCTGGAACAGGTCCTGGATATCATCATCCACCAGGTGAAGCAGGCCATCGGTGCGGATGTCTGCTCCGTCTATCTGACCGACTTTGAGCGCCGCGAACATGTCCTGCGCGCCACCGAGGGTTTTGACAAGGAAGCCATCGGCAAGGTCAAGCTGCCCTATCACCGAGGCCTCATCGGCCTGGTCTGTGAGCGGGCCGAGCCGGTGAATCTGGCGGATGCCTCGAGTCACAAACGTTACCTGTTTACCACAGAGACCGGGGAAATCTCCTACAAGGGGTTTTTGGGTGTGCCAATCATCCAGAACCGTAAGGTGCTGGGGGTGCTGGTGGTGCGTCAGATTCAACAGCGCACCTTTGGTGATGATGAAGTCACTTTTCTGTTCACCCTGGCGGCCCAGCTCGCCGGGGCGATCACCCATGCCGAGACTACCAGTCATCTGACCTCCCAGAGTCCGACTTCATCCCCCAAGCGCTTCCTCAAGGGGCATCCGGGGGCGCCCGGGGTGGCCCTGGGTACGGCAGTGGTGGTCTATCCTCCAGCGGATCTGGACGCGGTGCCCGATCGTCCTGCTCGGGATTTTCTACAGGAAGAGGAGGCGTTTCGTACCGCGGTGGCCGCGGTGGTGGCGGATCTGATGGCCCTGGAGGATCGGTTCGAAGACAGCCTTCCCGCGGAGGATCGGGCACTGTTCTCGGCCTGGTTGATGATGCTTGGCAGTGACTCCCTGATCGGGAACACGGTGAAACGCATTCATGCGGGCAATTGGGCGGCCGGTTCCCTGCGCCAGACCATTGAAGAGCATGCCAAGGTGTTCGACGCCATGGAGGATGTCTATCTGCGCGAGCGGGCCTCGGATATTCGTGATCTGGGGCGGCGCATTTTGATGCACCTGCAGCAGAAGGTCACCTCCCTGGAGGATTATCCGGAAAACACCATCCTGGTGGGTGATGAGGTCAGCGCGATGCAGCTTACGGAGGTCCCCCGGGACCGCTTGGCGGGGGTGGTCTCGGCCCGGGGCGCGAGTTTCTCCCATGTGGCGATCCTGGCCCGGGCCCTGGAAGTACCCGCAGTGATGGGTATGAGTGGTTTGCCGGTGGGACGCATGGATGGCCGCTTTCTGATTGTTGAAGGCTATCTCGGCCGGGTCTACGTGGATCCGGCTCCCTCTGTGGTCGATGAATACCGGCGTCTCGCCAGTGAGGACCAGGAACTCAATCAACTGCTTGAGGCGGATCGGGATCTGCCCTGTGAAACCACCGATGGGGTCCCTTTGCCCCTGTTCCTGAATACCGGGCTGATTTCGGAGATGAACACCGACGGGGTCGATCAGTCCGCGGGGGTGGGGCTCTACCGGACTGAACTGCCGTTTATGGTACGTGACAGTTTTCCCGGCGAATCCATACAGGTGACTAACTATCGCAAGGTGCTGAAAACCTTTCACCCGAGGACGGTCACTATTCGTACCTTGGATATCGGTGGCGACAAGCCCTTACCCTATTTCCCCTTGGAGGAATCGAACCCGTTTCTGGGGTGGCGGGGTATCCGCATTTCCCTGGACCATCCGGAGATATTTATCACCCAGGTTCGGGCCATTCTGCGCGCCGCGATCGGACTCGATAACCTGCGCCTACTGCTGCCCATGATCAGCCATGTACAGGAGGTGGACGATGCATTGATGCTGATTCGCCGGGCCTATAACGAACTGCGGGAGGAGGGTTATGAGGTGACCATGCCGTTGGTCGGGGTGATGATCGAGGTGCCCGCGGCGGTCTACCAGGTGGATGCCCTGGCGCGACGTATCGATTTTCTCTCGGTGGGCACCAATGATCTGACCCAGTACCTGCTCGCGGTGGACCGCAACAACGCCCATGTGGCGGATATCTACAGCGATCTTCATCCGGCGGTGCTACGTGCCCTGATCCAGGTGGTAGCCGGCGCCCGGGCTCATGGCAAGGAGGTCGGCGTGTGTGGCGAGATGGCGGGCAGTCCGGCCGCCGTCCTGTTGCTGGGCATGGGGGTAGACAGCCTGAGCATGAACTGTGGCAGCCTGTTGCGTGTGAAATGGGTGTTGCGTTCTTTCTCCAGTACCCGAGCCCAGGAGCTGCTGCAGAGCGCCCTGCGTTGTGAGCGGGCATCGGAGGTCAAGGCGCTACTCGATAACGCCCTGGAGGACATGGGGTTGGGTGGCTTGATGCGTGCTGGACGCTAGTGGTTCTAATTTTGAATTTTGAATTATAAATTTTGAATTGATGAGTTCGCGTGGCTCACGGTTTTTTTCATCGTTCTGACGCTTCGCGTGGGAACGAGGGATTTTTGCTGTGCTCAGGGAGGGGCGTGTATTCAACCTGCCTTTGGCACCCTACGATAATTCAAAATTCAAAATTTACAATTCAAAATTAGAATTCAAAGCGTTCCCCAAGAATTACGTCGCCGCTGGAAGCGCAGATGCGGTAGGATCAGGCCGATGAGGATACCGGCAATGATCACCCCGGCGCCGATGAGAAACCAGTCCCGGGTCGCTTCGTTGCTCAGGTCCCGGTTATCCTGTTTCAGGTCTTCCACCTCCCGGGTCAGGCTGGCAACCTGCTTGCGCAGTTCGTTGCGCTCGTTGGAAATACGGATCGCGTTGGACGCGGTTCGCTGAATGCTCTGCAGTTCCGCTTCCTGCTTCTCCTTGATGGCCTGGAGCTCTTTGTGTGCCTGCAGCAGTTCGTTGTACTTCTTTTGTACATCCATGAGGTTGCTGCGCAGTTCCCCGGGAGCGGCCTTGAGGGCCTTGATCTCGTTACGCATGGTGGTGAGCTGCGCTCGGGCGCTGGGTTCGTCCATCAGCTGGCGGGTGAGTACGTAACCTTCGGTGCTGCCGATACGGATCTTGCTGTAACCCGAATCCGGGTTGGTGGACAGGACATTCACCGCGCTACCGCTGTTGAGCATGCGGGTGATGCGATGGGTGGTGCTTTCGCCGCTGCGCATGGTGATCTGAAAACTGTCGGTCACGTAGCGTGTCTCAGCTGTTGCCAGTGCGGGAAGCAGGAGCAGACACAGAACTGGAAGGGTGAATCGCTTCATAGTCATTGATTTTCGGGTTCTTTCACTGATGGGAGCATTTTACAATTGAAAACCGGTGGTGCTGCCAAGCAGGCCACAGATTTTAAGGACTATTCCTGAATCATGCACTTCCGGACCGGGAGTGTAAACCGTTGATCCCCGGGTTTTAACCGGAAGACCCAGAACAATCGGCATACTCAAGGGGCGTGGCGAACGACTCAGTGTCCTAGCAGCAGGAATTCGAGCAGGGCCTTCTGGGAATGCAGGCGGTTTTCTGCTTCATCCCAGACCACGCTGTCGGGCCGGTCGATGACCGATGCGGTGACCTCTTCGCCCCGGTGTGCCGGGAGACAGTGGAAGAACAGGGCATCAGGTGCTGCCTGGGCCATCAATTCGTCATTGACCTGATGACGAGAGAAGGCCTTCTCTCGTAACGTCTGCTCATCCTCCTGACCCATGCTGGCCCAAACGTCGGTTGCTATCAGGTCAGCACCGTTAGCGGCCTCAAGGGGATCACGGATGATCCTTGCCCGTTCGCCCGCGGCGGCCAGGATCTCCTCATCCGGGTCGTAGCCTTCGGGGCAGGCGATGTGCAGCTGGAAATTGAACAGCCGTGCGGCGTTGATGTAAGAGTGGCACATGTTGTTCCCGTCTCCGATCCAGGTGACGGTTTTACCTTCGATGTCTCCCCGGTGCTCGAAGTAGGTCTGCATGTCCGCAAGCAGTTGGCACGGGTGGTAGCGATCAGTCAGGGCATTGATCACCGGGACCCGGGAGTGTTCCGCGAAGCGTTCCAGCTTCTCCTGTTCAAAGGTACGGATCATGATGATGTCGAGCATTCGAGAGAGGACCCGAGCGCTGTCTTCGATGGGCTCACCGCGCCCCAGCTGGGTGTCCCGAGGCGAGAGAAACAGGGCGTGACCACCCAATTGTGACATGCCGACTTCGAACGAGACCCGGGTGCGGGTGGAGGATTTTTCGAAAATCATCCCCAGATTGCGGCCCTTCAGGGAGGAATGGATCTCATTGCGATGCTGCATGCGCTTCAGTTCGGAGGCGCGCTGGATGATGTGATGCAGTTCGTCCCGATTGAGGTCAAGAAGGGTGAGGAAATGCCTGGTCATGCCGCTTTATTCCGGATTCTTGTTTACTGAAGAAATTCGACGATCAGGGTGGAGACCTTGTCGATGATTTCGTCGCATTCGCCGTCGCTGATGACCAGCGGGGGCAGCAGACGTATCACGTTGCCCGCGGTTACGTTGATCAGTAGTCCCTGGGCCAGGGCTCGGGAAACCAGTTCGCCACAGGGGCGATCGAGTTCGATACCGACCAACAGACCGAGAGAACGTACTTCAACCACTCCGGCCAGATGCTGGAGCTTTGCGCTGAAAGTCTCCTGCATCCGTGCGCCAAGCACGGCGGCCCGTTCGGGGAGTTGTTCGTCCCGTACCGCATCGAGGACGCTCAGACCCACCCGGCAGGCCAGGGGGTTGCCGCCAAAGGTCGAGCCGTGGTTGCCAGGCGCAAAGACCTTGGCCGCTGCACCCCGGGCCAGGCAGGCGCCGATGGGCATCCCATTGCCCAGGCCCTTGGCCAGGGTCATCACGTCGGGCAGGATCCCGTTGTGTTCACAGGCAAACCATTTGCCGGTGCGGCCGATGCCGGTCTGGATCTCGTCGAGCATCATCAGCCAACCCTGGTCGTCGCAGATTTCACGAATGCGATTGAGGTAGTCGGGTGCGGGTACGTTGACGCCGCCTTCGCCCTGAACCGGTTCGACCAGTACCGCAACCACATTGTTGCTGTGGGCCGCGATTTCGAGGATCGCGTCGATATCGTTATAGGGAACCCGGACAAACCCCTGCACCAGGGGCTCGAATCCGGCTTGGACCTTGCGGTTGCCGGTGGCGGTCAGGGTGGCCAGGGTACGGCCGTGGAAGCTCCCTTCCATGACGATGATGGCTGGGTTGCGAATCTCCCGCTTATGACCGTGGAGACGTGCGATCTTGATCGCGGCCTCGTTGGCTTCCGCGCCGGAGTTGGCGAAAAAGACCCGTTCCATGGAGGCCTGGGCGCACAGGCGTTCGCCGAGTTTCTCCTGGTTGTCGATGCCATAGAGATTGGAGGTGTGCCAGAGTTTTCCGGCCTGATCGCAGATTGCGTCTCGTAGCTTCGGGTGTGCGTGTCCGAGCCCGCAAACAGCTACTCCGGCAACGGCATCGAGGTAGACCTTGCCCTCGGTATCCCAAAGGTGGGCCCCTTCACCTCGTTCAAAAGTAACCGGCAGACGTTGGTAGGTTGTCATCAATGAGTCAGCCATACGCAATCCCATAAAACAAAAAGGCATCCGAGAGGACGCCAGTAGTGTGCCCGGTTCCGTTCGGAGCGGGCTGTGTCTAATATATCCCAATTGACAGGGAATCGGCTAGTTTACCCAGCTCAGGGCGCTTTTTCAAACAACTTGCAGGATGTTGTTGGGTATAATTTGGAAAATCGGTTGGGTTGTGGGCACAATGCGCGGATCCTGGAAAGTTCTGTATCTCTGAGACACTACACTACATTAAATCATCATGACTATTGCCGTACTTGTCCATTTGCTGGGTGCAATCATCTGGGTTGGGGGAATGTTTTTTGCCCATGTGATCCTGCGTCCTGCCTTGAATCGTACCCTCGAACCGCCGCTGCGAGCACCCCTCCTGCTGCAGGTCTTCGACAACTTTTTTCCCTGGGTCTGGGGGGCTGTGATCACGCTTCTGGCAAGTGGCTACTGGATGGTTTTTACCCGCTACGCGGCCGACACCCCTTTCTGGCTTAGCTTCATGACCCTGGTCGGCACTTTGATGGCGGCTATTTTCGTTTTTGTCTATGCCATTCCTTACCATCAGTTAGGCAAGGCGCTGAAGACCAACGACATGCCCCGGGCGGTTGCCGCCCTATCACTGATCCGGCGGCTGATTGCCACCAATCTGGTTTTGGGCCTGAGTGTGGTCCTGGTGGCCGTGCTGGGTCGATATGGCTGGATGGGTTAACCGATCTACAGGGAGGTTATTCCTGTTCCAGGATCAGTCTCAATGGCTGCATCTCTTTGTACATGATGATCAGGGGTTTCTGGGTCGCGAAGGTGAGTATCCGGGTGCGCGGTGGGTAGATGAGATGACTGCTTAGAAACATGTGGATCTCCTGGTGGGAGCGCAGAAACTGGCGAAA
>JARRNW010000195.1:0-6859 GCA_037384565.1 Candidatus Thiodiazotropha sp. | reverse complement strand
AGGTTATGAAATAACCCGCTCTTAATTATGGTTTGTTGATTCAGGTCAATGCTAGTCCGGGGCTGAATCATTACGCTGTTCACACGCTCACGGTTGGTCGTTTCCGTGTAAAGCGCTAGTCTGGCGGGGGTACTAGGGTCCAATTGCCTCCAGGATCGTACCCCCGCCTGTTTTTTTCTCTCCTTACTTCGCCTCCACAACCACGCTCAGTTGTAATCGTAATAGTCCAGGAACCACTCCGCGAAGCGTGCCACGCCGTCTTCCAGTCGGGTGTCGGGTTTGTATCCGGTATCGGCGATCAGTTCTTCCACGTCCGCATAGGTGGCGATGACATCGCCGTCCTGCAGGGGTAACAGGTTGAGTTCCGCCTTTTTGCCCAGGCTCTGTTCCAGCAGTTCAATGTAACGCATCAGTTCAGTGGGTTGGTGGTTGCCGATATTGTAGAGTCGGTAGGGCGCTGTGCTGCTGGCGGAATCCGGATGGTCGGAATCCCACTCCGGATTGGGTTCGGGGATGCGATCCAGCACCCGGATCACCCCTTCCACGATGTCGTCGATATAGGTGAAGTCCCGGCGGTGCTTGCCATAGTTGAAGACATCGATGGGTTCGCCGTGCATGATCTTATGAGCGAATTTCAGCATCGCCATGTCGGGTCGGCTCCAGGGGCCATAGACCGTGAAAAAACGCAATCCGGTGGTGGGCAGGCGGTAGAGGTGGCTGTAGGTATGGGCCATCAGTTCGTTGGCCTTTTTGGTGGCGGCGTAGAGACTCACCGGGTGGTTCACATTGTCATGCACGGAGAAGGGCATGGAGGTATTGGCGCCGTATACGGAACTGCTCGAAGCGTAGACCAGGTGCTCCACGCCGTTATGCCGGCAACCCTCCAGGATGTGGCCGAATCCCATCAGGTTCGAATCCACATAGGCGAGGGGATTTTCGATGGAGTAGCGCACTCCGGCCTGGGCAGCGAGATTGACCACCCGATGGGGTTTGTATTCGGCGAATACGTCGGCGATGCCCTGGCGATCCTCAAGGGCCAGACGCAAGTCGGTAAAGTTTGGGTAGGCCAGGGTTCGCTCCAGCCGCGCCTTTTTCAGACTCACATCGTAATAGTCGTTGAGACAGTCGATGCTGATGACTTCGTCTCCGCGATCCAGGAGCCGAAGCGCAAGCGCGGAGCCGATGAAGCCGGCGCCGCCCGTGATGAGTACTCGCATGATCTTCCTTCCAGCAGATTGCGCCGGATCTTTGTGATCCGGGCAAATGATTCAGTGTGGTTAAACCTTAGTCCCGGAGCCTGCCAGGTCTTTGATATACCAGGACATGGCCTCAGCCAGTCCCTGATCGATGTTGTGGCTTGGTTGGTAGCCAAGCAGCCGTTGTGCCTTTTCGGTGTTCGCCAGGGAGTGGCGTACGTCTCCGGGACGAAAATCCCGGTACACCGGGGCGATATCCGTCAGGTAGGGGAAATCCTGTGCCAGGATGTCGCGAATCTTGGTGAATAACTGGTTAAGGCTGGTCCGGTCACCGACCGCTACGTTGTAGACCTGATTGGTAGCGTCCGGGTTATCGCAGGTGGCGGCGAGCAGGTTGGCCTGTACCGCGTTGTCGATGTAGCAGAAGTCCCGGCTGGTCTCTCCGTCCCCGTTGATGAACACATCTTCCCTGTCGATCATCGAGGCGACCCATTTGGGTATGACCGCGGCGTAGGCCCCGTTGGGGTCCTGGCGGCGTCCGAAGATGTTGAAATATCTCAGGCCGATGGTTCTGAAGTCATAGCAACGGGCGAACACCTGGGCATAGTGCTCATTGACCAGCTTGGTGACCGCGTAGGGGGAGAGCGGATTACCGATCGCGTCCTCCACCTTGGGCAGACCGGGATGGTCGCCGTAGGTGGAACTCGAGGCGGCGTAGACGAAGCGCTTGACCTGGGCGTCCCGTGCCGCCACCAGCATGTTGAGGTAGCCGCTGATGTTGTTCTCGTTGGTCGTGATCGGGTCCGCCAGGGAGCGGGGTACCGAACCCAGTGCTGCCTGATGCAGCACATAATCCACCCCCTCGCAGGCCTGGCGGCAGGTGTCGAGGTTACGGATGTCCCCCTCGATGAAGCGAAACCCCTGCCATTGTTCCGGGCTGACCACGGACTGGACCTTGTCAAAGTTGTGGGCGTGACCGGTGGAGAAATTGTCCAACCCGACAACCCGCTGATTCAGAGTCAGCAGGGTCTCCAGTAGATTGGAGCCGATGAAACCGGCGACCCCTGTGACAAGCCAGGTCGCGGGGTTGTCGGATAGTGTCTGCTTGAGGGTGTTGTAGGTTGTCATAGTCTTGCATCCACATCCTGAACGGGAAGGATGTGTTTGACGTCATAGAGTACCCCGTCGGGTTTGCACAGGGCTCGGATCTGTTGACTGCCCATGGCGACAAATTCACGGTGCGCCACCGCGATGATGACCGCGTCATAGGCGCCATTGTTCAATTCGCCGATGGGACGCAGGCCGTATTCGTGCTCGGCCTCGTCCGGATTGACCCAGGGATCATAAAGATCCACCTCGGCGCCGTACTCCGCGAACTCCTTGACGATATCCACCACCCGGGTGTTGCGCAGGTCGGGGCAGTTCTCCTTGAAGGTCAGGCCGAGTACCAGGATCTTGTTGTTTCGGCTTGCGGTGCCTCGCTTCATCATCATCTTCATGACGCTGTGCACCACATAGGCGCCCATGCCGTCGTTGAGTCGGCGTCCGGCAAGAATGATCTCGGGCTGGTAGCCGATGGATTGGGCCTTGTGGGTCAGGTAGTAGGGATCGACGCCGATACAGTGACCGCCGACCAGGCCTGGGCGGAAGGGGAGAAAATTCCACTTGCTGCCAGCAGCCTCCAGCACTTCCAGGGTATCGATGCCGAGGCGGTTGAAGATCAGGGCCAGTTCATTGATCAGGGCGATGTTCACGTCACGCTGGGTGTTTTCGATCACCTTGGCGGCCTCAGCTACCTTGATGCTGCTCGCCTTGTGGGTGCCGGCGGTGATGATACTGCGATAGAGTGCATCGACGAAATCGGCAATCTCCGGGGTGGAACCCGAGGTGACCTTCTTGATCGTCGGCAGCCGATGCTCTTTGTCCCCGGGGTTGATGCGCTCGGGACTGTAGCCGACGAAGAAGTCCTGGTTGAATTTGAGACCGGAGTCGGCCTCCATGATCGGCACGCAGACCTCTTCGGTCGCACCCGGGTAGACCGTGGATTCGAAGATGGCTACATCGCCGGGCTTGAGTACCTTGCCCAGGGCATGGCTGGCGCCCACCAGGGGCGACAGGTCCGGCTGTTTGTGTTCGTTGATCGGGGTTGGAACTGTTACGATGTAGACGTTGCAGGGTTTCAGATCCTCGAGATTACTGGTGTAGCTGAGGTGTGGGACCTGCACCAGTTCCGCGGGATCCACTTCCAGGGAGCTGTCCTTTCCCGATTTGAGTTCCTGTACCCGCGCTTCGTTGATATCCAGACCCACAGTCGGGAATTTCTTACCGAATTCGACAGCCAGGGGCAGACCCACATAACCCAGGCCGAGTACACCGATGTGCACGTTTTCGAGGTCGCTCATGCTCTGATTCCTTCCTGCTTTGAGATGAATGGTTGGTTTGTATGTCAGTTCGTGCTACCCGGACTGTTGTCCGAATGCCGGTCGTCATCAGGCCGCCTCGGCGGATTACGCAGAACCCGAGCCGGAAATGTCTGGAAGAATGCGCTGGACACCCGTTGACACGGATAGGCGCGCCAATAGCTGACTAGATGAAATTGGCGCCAATGATAACGTGCCATGCCTTTGAAATCGAGCGGATTTAAGGTTTTGCGCCGGAGGCGATAGTGGACCAGGTTTCGCACCAGGGAAGGGCATGGGAGATGCGGGTGAATTTAACTGACTTACAAACTCAAGTTTTGTAATGTAAAACTGATAAAATCCGAGTTTCCGCCTTATCACGCAGGCATCAAACACAAGCTGAATGAGTCCCACCCAAGCGGCGGAGTCTGAATCGCGATTTGAACTCCGAAACTTGAGTTACTCATAACCCATTGGCGCGATTTTGCGGTTCGATTCGCTTAAAGTATGCGTCCTTGCTCACAGACCGGAACTCTCACATGACAAAAACCAATCGGCGAGTCGCTCTGGTGGCCTTGCATGCCGGTTACAGCCATAGCTCGCTGGCGCTGCGTTCAATGGCGGCCTATGCCCGTCGCTGGGGCTGTGAGCATGAGATGGCTCTGTTCGAGTCCCTGGTCAATACCAGTCACCAGGTGCTGCTTGAATCTCTGGTCGAATTCGACCCGGCGCTGATCGGCTTTTCCACTTACCTATGGAATATTGAGGCGAGTCTGCACCTTGCCCGGGTTCTCAAGCAGTTATTGCCTGAATGCCGAATCCTGCTGGGGGGGCCCGAGGCCGGACCCCGAGGCGAAGCACTGCTGAATCATTCCATTGAAGTGGACTTTGTAATCGCCGGAGAGGGGGAAGCGGCCCTCACCGAACTGATGGATCGGCTGTTTGGCGATGAAACAGATTGGAGTGGGGTCTCCGGGTTGTTCTACCGTTGTGACAACCGGGTGGTCCGAAATTCGATCCGTGCGCTACCGGTGGAGAAGATACCGACCCTGGCCGAGCAGGGGGACGGTGGTGAGGCGAAGGCACTGGTCTACTGGGAGACCTCGCGGGGTTGTCCCTATCGCTGTAGTTTCTGTAGCAGCGCCACCGAGTCCCTGCGGGCCTTCCCCATGCAACGGGTTCTGTCCGATCTGGAACTGTTGTGCACCCTGCGCAACAAGACGGTCAAGCTACTGGATCGCAGTTTCCACCTGGGGAAACAGCGCACCAGCGAACTCTTGCGGCGATTCGCGGACACTCCGCAGGGATTGCGATTCCATCTCGAACTCAATCCTGATCGGATATCCGACGAGGCAATGGCGATCTTCCGTGACTGCGAGCCGGGTAAATTTCAGTTCGAAATCGGTCTGCAATCCCTGGATGATCAGGTCTTGAGGCGCATCGAGCGGTGCATGGATGTAGACAAGGCACTGGCGAATATCCGGGTGCTCGTGGAACAGCGCCGCCACCCGGTACACCTTGATTTGATCGTGGGTCTGCCCGGTGAGTCAGGGGAGCTGTGTGCCCGTTCGCTGGATCGGACGTTTCTCCTCTATCCGGATCATTTACAACTGGGCACCCTGAAACTGCTGCCTGGAACGCCTCTTGAGCAACAAGCCGCCTCCCTGGGCTATCGCTGGGATCCCCAGCCCCCCTACGAAATCCTCTCTCACCCCGAACTGGATTTCATCGAACTGGTGCGCTTCAAACGCTATGCGGAGCTGCTGGAACGGTTGTATAACAGTGGCTACATGAGGAATACCCTGGCGGGGCTCGTGACCCGGGTTTTCAACGATAGTCTGTGTGCTTGTTTCGATGCACTTCTGGTTGAAGTGGGGCTTGGGCTGGTACGTGATAATCTGCAACCGGACAGTCTGTTCGAACGTATGAGCGGATTTCTGCAACCTTTTTTGAAGGATCACCCGGTGCTGGGTGAATGGCTGCTATGGGATTACGCTCAGTTCAGCCTGGTCAACGGCAAGACCCCTGAGTGGATCGCCCATCACCTGCGGGAGACGGGGGGGTATGTGGTGCAGGGCAGCCGAAGGCGCCTGCCGATCCTGAATCTCAGCGATCAGGCTGTTGCTATGATCAACCGCCAGTCTGGGCGTAATCTTCAGCAAGGCCGTTATGCAATCTGGCCCAGGCAGCACAAAAAAGGCGTTCCCGTTGAGATATTATCGGTTAATGAAGGCTCTGTCCCTGCGCGTGACTTGCCTGTTGCGGACTCCGCCCACTAAATTTTTTTCACTGGACTATCGCCAGACGGCTGGCCCTGAGTGTATTCGGTAAATTCGTATAAAAAATGTCGTGAGCTAGCCATATTTCGCCAAAAAGTTGTAAAATCGCCCGTTGCCATTCTCTAAATAAACGGAGAAGTCATTGCCCTGCGAATTAACCATTGTTGTTCCCGTACTCAACGAATCGGGAAACATCGAGCCGTTACTATCCGAAATTCATGCGGCCATGTCGACTACGTCCGAATTCGAGGTGATTTATGTGGATGATGGCAGTCGGGATGATACGCCGGCCGAACTCGCACGCGTCGCATCCCGGTACCAAGGCTTGCGGGTACTGACCCATCAGCGTACCTGTGGCCAGAGTCGCGCCCTGTGGAATGGGATCAAGGCGGCCCGTGGTACCTGGATCGCCACATTGGATGGTGACGGTCAGAACGACCCCGGTGATATTCCAAAACTGCTGGAAATCCTACGAACGCAACGTCAGAACGGTTCGCCGGTGTTGCTGGCGGGGTATCGGGTGAAACGTCGGGACACCTGGATCAAACGGATCTCGTCCCGGGTGGCCAACGGTATCCGAAGCCGCCTGTTGAGGGATGATACCCCCGACACCGGTTGCGGACTCAAGCTCATCGCCCGTGAGGATTTCCTCGAACTGCCTTTTTTCGATCACATGCACCGGTTTCTACCTGCTTTAGTGCTGCGTAACGGCGGGCGGGTCATTTCGGAGCAGGTCAATCACCGTGAACGCACCCGGGGCAGTTCCAAATACGGCACCCTCGATCGGCTCGTCGTGGGGGTGTCGGACTTGATGGGGGTTATGTGGCTTCAGCGGCGTGGCTCGCATACCTCAGTTTCAGAGACCCAACATGGCACTGAGTGAGATTTTGTGGCTGGGGACCGGTTTCCTGGCGCAAGGCTGTTTTGCTGCTCGTTTTCTCATTCAGTGGATCATGAGCGAGCGGGCCAGACGCAGTCTGATGCC
>JARRNW010000194.1:0-7762 GCA_037384565.1 Candidatus Thiodiazotropha sp. | reverse complement strand
CAAGCATTCTGGATCCCAGCATACGCCAGGATGACGTTTAAGTTAGTACCATTCTCCATAGAGAATCCCTTTGACAATTTTGCGAAGTGGAAACGCATCGGTTGTCACGCACCAGGGATTGGGGCAGATCAACCAGAATCGCCCGGTACTTCGATTGCTCTATCAGAGCGTTTCCCCGATTTTCGGTGCTTGGTCATTGCGGCTCAGGCCAGCTTGTCGCAAGCTCTGCTGGATCTGCGGCATACCCGGGTCGTGGCGCCGGGTAAGGGAATCCTCGGCGAGGTGAATCTTCGTCAGGGCAGTTTTTGTGGATGTGGGTCAGAGTCTGTTTGCTTTGGTCGAAACCGATAATGTGTCGAAAACGACGTTATCGGCGACCCGGGCCTGGATATCCACGCGCCGGTCGGGTGCCAGACAACTGATCAGTTGGTTCTTGTCCTGGGTGCCTGTGCAGGTCACCAGGGGATCTGAACTGCCATCACTCAGAGCCTCGATCCGATCGGATGGGATGCCTTTTTCAATCAGGTAGTTCTTTACGGCGTCAGCACGGCGTTGCGCTAATTGTGCATTGTATGGAAACGGGCCGATGGTATCGGCGTGACCTGTGATAGTGATGCCATGTAGCAGATCATTGTCGTCGATACTGCAAAGGGTTTTGTGTGTCAGTTTCATGTGTCGTCTCCTGTGTGTCTTTGGCGGATCGGTAACCCGTGTGAAGGGCTTGTCATATAATCTGCAAACTGAATGCCAGGGTTGGCATCCAGCCGGACGTTGTGGTGTTAAGCGGGTAGGAGACGTGAATTCAAGGCGTTTCGGGTGTTATTCACCGGTGGTTTTCAACCACTCCGTGTTATGAGCCAGCAAGCACTTCACCTGATTCGTTGGATTAAACCTGTGTGTCTCGCTTACATGTTCAGTTGGAGGCAAAGTCGTGGCGTGGTCCGTATCCTGCATTGCAGAAACAAAACAGGATAACGAAGAAGGAGACATAAGATGACCACCCAACCATCCTGGACTACACGGGCCTTGCACCTGGGTATGTCTGTAGGTATTACTTTACAACTGCTGCTCTCCACCTTCATGGATAAACCCAGACCGGGTCATGTGCTACCGATCTGGGCATCACTGGGTTTCGAGGTGCATGAAGCGATTGGTATCCTGTCCCTGCCGATTCTGTTGTGCTGGTTCATCTGGTTGTTTTTACGCAAAGGGGAGGCGGGGCCACAGGATCTCTATCCCTGGTACCGGCGTTCGGCTTTGGCGGCCTGGTACGGTTCTCTGAAACAGGCTCTGAGTGCCTGGAAAGCGGGGCGGATGCCGGATGCAATCGATAATGAACGGGTGGCTCGTTCGGTGCATGGATTGGGGGCGCTTTGTGGGTTGGGTATGGCTGTGAGCGGCTTTGTGGTCTGGCTGGGGCTCAATCCTCAGGGCGAAATGACGCAGTGGGCACAGGTCAGCTTGAGTACACATCGCCTGTTGGCCAATTTGATGTGGTTCTACTGGGTGGGGCATGGGGCCATGGCCATCTGGCATCAGTTGAAAGGAGAATCCACCTTGCACGAAATGTTTCAATTGCGGCGTTCCAAACGCCTGACACCGTGAAATATCTGGGGATAGGAACTATGCTGATGATGTAGAGGAACAGTACTTATTAACCCGGCACGACGGGCATGCTATCAATCCATTGTAGGATCGATCCGATGAAATCTTGTCGTCAATGTCAACATACAGTCAGTGAGGATGCTGTTGCCTGTCCGTCCTGCGGTGCGCCTTATCCGGCGAACCCGGATTGGAACGGATGGGGTTTCGAGTACAAATCGAAAGCCACACTGTTGGGTTTGCCGTTGCTGCATGTTTCGTTCAAGTACCGTCCAAATAAGGTTCCGGTCGTGGCTAAGGGGGTTATCGCCATTGGACAGTTCGGAGTGGGCATCATCGACCTGTCGCAGTTCGGAATCGGGCTGTTCAGTCTGAGTCAATTCGCGATCTCGGGCTTTGCCATTGCTCAGTTCGCGATCGCCTATTCCTGCATTGCCCAATTCGGTATTTATATCGATAAAGGGGTAGGGCAGTTCATGTACAACCTTGTGCAGCTTTTCGGTGCGGGTTGAAATGACTTTCTGTCATCGGCATTTAAAGTGATTGTTATAAGGAAATGCCCTTGGGGTACGCCTTGCCTTGGGACCTGTGCGGGCCTCTATAAACGCGCATTAGTATGAGACACTAGTACCTCAGAGCTGGAAGGCGAATAGCTGAACCACGCCTTCCGCTATATCCCGTAAACGGCCCGCGGGTTTGGGTGAGTAACGCTGGGTGTGCTGAGAAAGTCCTTCGATCCAGGTTGATAAAGCGGCGATCTCTGCCTCGGAGCGGAACACACAAACCAGTTCGTAGTTGAGAAACAGGCTGCGCAGATCCAAGTTGGCCGAACCGGCCATTCCCATGTTGTTATCGACGACGAGGGCCTTGGCATGCACCATTGCATCCGTGACCAAGCGAACCTCGACACCAGATTCCACCAGTTCACGCAGGTAACGGGTGCGCGTGTAGTCCGCGAGACGGTGATTGGAGTGCAAGGGCAGGATCAGTTTCACGGAAATTCCCCGTTTCGCCGCCAGACAGAGCGCCCGTTGCAGGTTTTCATCCGGGACATAGTAAGGACTGACGGCAGTGATGCGACTCTGGGCCTGGTAGAGGGAGGTGAGCAGCAGATCCTGTAACGGTTCGTGTGGCTGGTCGGGACCGGATGGCAGGATCTGCACACAGGCTTTACCCGCGGAATCCGCGATTGAGGATATTTTCAAGGTTTCCCGAGTGGCGAACGACCAGTCCGCGGCAAAGATCTGCAACAGGTTTTCAATCCCGGGACCTTCCAGTTCGAAACTCAAATCGATCCAATGTTCTGAATCTGAAAAGTACTCATCACCCAGGTTCCGTCCTCCAAGCCAGGCCTGTTTGCGGTCGGCGATGACCAGCTTGCGGTGATTGCGCAGATTATTGTAACCGTGAAAGGGACGGTGGATCAGGGGGGTGAACCAGGCGACCTGGATCCCGGCGCGAATCAGGTTGTTGATTACACGCTTCGGCAGCAGAAAGGAACCCACACCATCGAGCAGCAGACGTACCTTTACACCCCGTTGTACGGCATCTCGCAGTGCCCGATGTATATACGCGCCAAGGTTATCGTCAGCGAGCAGATACATGGAGATATTCAGTTCAGTACGCGCTTGTGACAGCAGCTCGGAGAGTCTGGACAGGGCTTGCTCGCCATTCTTGTGAAACGCCAATCGGTTGCCGTTACGGGCGGGTGGTATCCCTTCCCATGCCATGAGCCGGTCAATGGAACCTCTGGTACAGCCGGATGTTTGTGCTTCTACCTTGAGCAATGAGCGCCGTGCAGGAACCCCTCGTTTGCGTCTGCCGAAACCAAGATACAGTGGGATCGCCAGCCAGGGCAGGGTGATCATGAACAGCAACCATCCTAGTGTCGATGCTGGAGCACGGCGGATATGAAGAATATCCGCGATCAGCAGGATGGCGAGCAGGCCCGCGAGCAGACTGGCGAGATGGAACCCCAATAAAACATTGAAGTACCTCCCGGTCAGGATCGTGTTCATTGGATGCCCTCCATCGTTTTTATCTTCTTGATATAGGAGATGCATCAGCCATGCCGTGGTTCTCATGGCTAGTCTTTATCGCCTGGACAAACGGTGCTTGAACTGTTCACCCCTTCGGAGGGGGCGATGTCGCTCACAAAGCCGGTGATCCGGGGATTGGTTAATTGCACTTCATGGTTGGAATCAGCCATGCCTCGGTGGTGGAGTTCCACCAATGCGTGTTTGAGACACCGGATGGCCTGCGGGTTACGGTGGATCCATGGGATCGGAACCCTTGGCACGGGGGATGCAAAAGGTTTTGCAGGTACCGAATGGGTACCCCATTAGACGCCTGAAATAAATGGAGCAGGTATTGCCATGAATTCTAATCACAATAGGCTAGCAACGGAGCACCCGACCTTGTTTATCCTGCTGGGCGCAGCCGGTGACCTTGCACATCGGCTGGTGGTTCCGGCCTTGTACGAACTCTATCTTAACCACGCCTTGCCGAGGCAATTACGTATTTTTGGTGTGGATCGTGGTGAACTGAGTGTTGCAGAATTTTCCGCGCGGCTGCGTGATGGCTGCGAAACCTTTGCCCGTTCCGGTAGGCCTTCAGATGCGCAATGGCAAGGATTCAGTGAACTGCTTGACTACCAATCGATGGATCTTCTGGATACCGCTTCTTACCAGGTATTGGTGCCACGTCTGGAGGAACTTGCTTCCGGGTTCAGTGAGCCGCCCCAGCGTATCTTCTATTTGGCCACGCCTTCCTTGATATTCGCGGCTGCGGCCAAGGGCCTCGGTGCCGCCGGGTTGTCCGCCGAGCGTCAACTCACCCGCTTGGTGGTGGAGAAACCCATCGGATACGATCTGCAGAGTTTTCTCCAGATCGATGCCCAGCTCAAGCAGGCCTTTGAGGAGTCCCAGCTCTACCGCATCGATCACTACCTGGGCAAGGAGACCGTGCAGAACATTCTGGCATTGCGTTTCGCCAACCCGATCTTCGAACCCATCTGGGACCGACGCTATATCGATCATGTCACCATCACGGTCGCCGAGAGTCTTGGTGTGGAACACCGAGGGGCCTACTACGAACATGCCGGAGCCCTGCGCGACATGGTGCAGAACCACCTGATGCAACTGCTCTGCCTGATTGCCATGGAGCCTCCGGCGAGTTTCGATGCGGACCGTTTACGCGATCGTAAGATGGATGTGATGCGGGCATTGCGTCCCATTCCCGATGATTCGGTGTCCCGTTTCGCCGCTCGGGGCCAGTACGGGTCGGGCTGGATCGAAGGCGAACATGTACCCGCCTACCGTGACGAGAACGGGGTGGATCCCAACTCGCCAGTGGAAACCTTCGCCGCCCTGAAATTGTTTGTGGACAACTGGCGCTGGCAGGATGTGCCGTTCTATCTGCGCACCGGAAAACGTCTGGACAAAACCCTTTCCGAGGTGTCCATTCGCTTCCGTCCGGTGCCCCATCAGGCCTATCCATACAGTGCCGCCGAGGATCAACAGCCGGCGCGACTGGTACTGCGGCTCAAGCCCGAGGAGGGTATCGATCTGAAACTCAACGTCAAAGTACCCGGCGCCCACTTTACCCTGACGCCGGTGGATATGCGTTTCTCGTATCAGGGTGCCTTTCGTACACCGGTACCCACGGCATACGAAACCCTGCTTTATGAGGTATTGGAGGGTGATCAGACCCTGTTCATGCGGGCGGACCAGATTGAATCGGCCTGGTCATTACTTCAGCCAGTATTGGATGTCTGGGCAGCCTATCCGGCGGTGGACTTTCCCAACTATCCCGCAGGCAGTTGGGGACCGGAATCCGCCGAAGGTTTGATTAGTCGGGACGGACGCAGCTGGCTGGCGCCGACTTATCAGGAAATCCACCGTGTTGACCGTCCTTAAGGAACAGAATCCATGAATTCCAAACCGAATCGGACGATCCTTTCCTCGTGTTGCATGCAGACATGATGCGCATGCAGGCACGGATGGACCAGTTGATGAACGCCAACATACGCCAGATGCAGGCCATGGGTAAGCAACCGGCTGACCAATCCCAGGTAACCCTGGAGGATCAGGGTGACAACTATGTGGTCAAGGCGGATATACCGGGTGTGAACGAAAACAACATCAAGATCAATCTCCACGGTCGTCTGCTGAGCCTGTCGTCTCAGACCCAGGGTACGGAGAAATTCACTTCGGATCAGGGTAAGGTCACGCAACAGGATCAATATGTCAGCAGTTATCAAGAGGCCTTCACCCTGCCCGGACCGGTCAACGCCTCCGGGATGAAAACCCAGTTTCACGACAACAGCCTGACGATCACCATCCCCAAGGCGACTTCGTGATCCCATAAACCCGATCAGAATCTGAATGTTGTTCTGATTGTGCCGGGCGTTTTGCAACGCCCGGTTTTTTTACCCTCTGAATTGAGTCGATGGAATCACCGCGATTCTGGTGAATTTGCACCGGCATGTGGGTATATTGAACCAGCCGATCATCCAATGATGGCGTATCGTCGTGACAGTACGCCGTTTTCCGGCCCGGCATGTGGTTTGCAAATACAATATCTAAGGTATGCCGTGAACCCGTATTCACACACGCATACGGGGCCAGATATTCGTGATCGACAGGAGTGACTCAACCCATGCAAGAGGTGAATCAGATGCCTTTCGGGCGCAATGCCATGCAACGCTTTTTTTGGCTGCCCCTTGGATTCTCTGTGCTGCTGGTTGCCTTTGCCCTGACCGGGCTGGTGGCGATGTCCTGGCGCAGTCTCGATCGGTTACGCCCGGTTCAGGAGCATTTGCGGTACATGGGACAGATCGAGAATGTTGGGCTGAGTCTGGAGCAGTCCCTGTTGAAGGCCCTGCAAGGCGTCTCCCTGGACCCCCAGGAACTGGATGAACTCAGACAACAGGTGGTGCAGATATCGCGCATAGAAGGCGTCCTGCATCCCGAGACTTCGGATCTGCTCGGCCGCATCCTTACCCAGCTGGAGAACAGTGCTCCGAACCGCATGCAGATGCTGCTCGATGCGCTGAGCCAATTGCGCAAGGCGCTTGCCAATGAACGCGACGTGCATGATGCGCTTTTGTCGGATGTGGTGCACAGTACCTTCCGCCTCGCCATGGCACTGATGGTGGGACTGCCGCTGGTGGGTGGCGTTGCCTTGTTTTTGCTGTTGCATCGAACCAAGCAACCCCTCAAGGATCTCCAGGATCTGCTCAACCGGCTTGGCGGAAGGGAGTTCAAACCGGTACCTGAAGATCAGTTGAATCAAACCGCCCGGCTGGCTCGTCCCGCCTTCAACAGTTACAACACCCTGGTGTCCCGCTTGCAGGAACTCGAAGCCGAACATCAGGATCGGGAACGACTGCTGGAACAGCGGGTGCGTGAGGCCACCATGGCATTGCTGACCCAGAGCCGGGAATTATCCCGTGCGGAGCGGCTTGCGGCAGTAGGGGCGGTTTCCGCTGGATTTGCCCATGAGCTACGCAATCCCCTGGCCGGTATCCAACTGGCCTGTTCCAAGGTGCAGCAGTTTGTGGGGGAGGGAGAGCAGGGAAACCGCATCGCCGCAGTAATCAACGAACTCAAACGCATCAATAATCTACTGACCCAACAGGTGGATCTGGCACGTCATGCACCGGAGCCCTACGTGGAAACGGTGATTGCCCAGACCGTCAATGAGCTGCTCGGATTGGTTCGCTACCAGGTTCCCGAGGGTGTGTCGCTCAGTTCCCAGATTGCGGCGGATCTGATCTGTCTTCTACCCGTTGCAGGGCTACGTCAGGCGCTGCTTAACTTGGTGCTGAATGCCGTACAGATTCAAGGTGATCAGGGCAGCGTCCACATCAGCGCGGAATGCAAAGCGGGGCAACTGGTGATTCAGATTCAAGATAATGGTCCCGGGTTTTCCGAGGAGATGCTACGCATTGGCATCCGGCCCTTCGCCACAGGACGTGATGGAGGAAGCGGACTGGGACTTGCCATGGTGCGGCGTTTCGTGCGGGATCATGACGGTGATCTCCGTCTCAGTAATTCGTCCCACGGTGGCGGCTGTGTGACCCTACATCTACCCTGCGGTCTGCCCAAACAACCCAATGGAGAGGATACCTGTGCCTGATACCCTGCTGATCATTGAG
>JARRNW010000193.1:0-10195 GCA_037384565.1 Candidatus Thiodiazotropha sp. | reverse complement strand
GTTCTTCGCCATAGTGTGCGACGAGCAAATCGAGATTATCGTTCAAATCGGTCCGGACAAACCACATCCGGTTCATTCCCGGACGAAAGAAACCCTGGTAGTAAACCAGAATTACCGCACCCGTATGATCCCGGCAGCGTCTGAGAGTGGTGAACACCGCCAACCCCGGTATCTCCGTCAACTCGGTCTGAAAGTGATTGACCACGACACCTATCCTCGGCAGGTCTTCATCGATCAGTTCATAAAACCGGCGCAGCCGGTAACCGGGCCGGTAGGTAACCACTGGAAACAGGGTCATGGTCAATCGTTCACCATTCATCAACCCATAACGTTTGAAAATCCTGAAGCCGCCACTTTCGAACATAAGCCAGTCCGCTGCCCCGGCCGGACACGGGGATGATCCTGCCCCCATCAGCCAGACACCCAAAGCGAACCAGGCTGCGCGTCTCATGAAGGCCATTCCTATTGGCATATCAGCAGATCCCTTTGATCAGTTATATAAACCCGGCAACCCAGTAGATCAGGTTCAGCCGCAGTGTGCCTGTCTTTATAACTCAAGTTTCGCAGTTCTGAGTACTATTCGGGAATTGACATATCCTGGCGTCAACCTAAGATGCGCCATATCCTACCCCACATGAGACCTTGGCCACTTTCCGATGCTGAAACAGGACACCCTCGACAAGTTGCGCCAGGACATCGTGTTCGATGCCGATCTGGCGGGAGAAACCCTGAGATTTCACTCGACCTGGGGTATCTTTTCACCCAAGGAAATCGATGAAGGCACCCTGTTGCTGGTGAATCACCTGGCAATCAAGCCCACGGATGACTGCCTCGACCTGGGATGTGGCTACGGACCCATTGGCCTGTTCATGGCCCGCCGGGCACCCCAGGGCCAGACCCTGATGGTCGACAAGGATTTCATGGCCATTGAGTACAGTAACCGCAATGCCGAACGCAACGCCATTGCGAATGCCCGGGCGATCCTCAGCAACGGCTTTGACCACATCGACCCCGCACTGAGGTTCGACGTGATCGCATCGAACATTCCCGCCAAGGTCGGCAAGGAGATGCTCTCCCTCATCCTGCATGACGCCTACCAGCGACTGAATCCCGGCGGCAGGCTTTACGTGGTGACCATCAACGGTTTGCGCCAGTACATGAAACGCAATCTCAATGATGTATTCGGTAACTATGACAAGTTGAAGCAGGGAAAAACCTACACCGTGGCGTTCGCTGAAAAACGCGTCTGAGACATGGGATAATTTATTTCCTGATTACCCACTCTACTCAGCCAGTGGATCAGTCGCCGATAGCAGTTTTGAGTGTTGAGTTTTTAGTTTTAAGTGGATGAGTTCGCTGCGCTCACAGTTTCTTTTATGCCTCCTCTCCCAGGCCCTCTCCCGCGAAGGAGGGTGTCGCAAAAGGCGGAAACAAGGAATTTCCTCGGTAAAACATTCGATAACAAGCACAAAATCGATCTTATCTGCAACCAAAATCCGGTTGAGATGATTCTCGGCATGCTTTTACAACACCCACCGAAAGGAGAGGGGGAGCCCATAACTCGTGAGCGCAGCGAACTCATCCACTCAAAACTCAACACTTAAAATTCAAAACTTTTCAAACCATTGCTCCATGCTCACACCCACCACCCTATGGCGGAGCATAGTAGGTAATCAGGATTTTTTTCCGCGACCCTGACACCATCAACCGCCGCGCCCGGCAAGCTTATCCAACACATGGGAGACGGCCCCGAAGCACAGCTTTCCGCCACGAAAACCGGCAGCCGTTGCTGCTCCAGGGAATAGACGCAAGGTACGTGGAAGCGGCGTTTCAGATTCGTGGAAAAACCGTACTGCTGGCGTAGCAGCTTGCGGGTCCGGGACAACAGCGGATCGTGTTCGCTGCGGCTCCGATCCGTCAGGCGTATCCGCGTGGGATCGCTCTGCCCCCCGGCTCCGCCCACCGTGACCAACGGCACCTTGGCACGCCGACAGGCCGCGATCATGGCCGCTTTGACCCGGAAATTGTCGATGCAATCCAAGACATAGTCGTATTCCCCCTGGCTGAGCAGATCGACATTGTCCTGCTCGATGAACAACTCATGGGGCGTCACCACGCAGTCGGGGTTTATGGCGTGGATCCGGCGGTTCATGACCTGAACCTTGGCCATGCCGAGGGTCTCATCCAGCGCGGTCAACTGCCGGTTCAGGTTGGATTCCGCGACATGATCCAAATCGTAAAGGGACAGTTTACCGATACCGCTGCGGGCCAGCGCTTCGACCGCCCAGGAACCAACACCGCCGACACCGACCACGGCCACATGGGCCTGCGCAAAACGCTCCAGACCCTGTTGGCCATAGAGTCGCCCCACGCCTCCGAAACGTCTTGAATAGTCCATAACTCCCATCTATCAATGAACGCTGGCGATCAGGCTTTCGAGGTTACTGACGAATTCCTCATGCATGGACTGCAACTCATCCAACCGCAGCAGGGCGTTTTCGTGCCGGCCGTCGATCACCAGATTGTGCAACTCCTGACCGAGCAGATGGATTCTCTCATGACTTTCACGAATGGCGCCATACTCCGGCATATGCCCGTACTGGAAATATCCCGCGCCGTAAAACCATCGGCCAAAGGAGCAGTTATGGCTGTCAACGAGTACGATCTGTGCGGACTTTTCAGGATTGCGCACATTTTCCACGGCCCGAACCACCCACTGCTTGTGACTTCTGATTGCCGCCTGGACATCGGACCGGTTCGAACCTTCCATCCGCTGCTTCAAACTCTGCCACTCCTCATTGCTCTTCCAGGATTCCAACCAGATGGGGATCTGTTCTATGGGCATGGGACGACCAATGCCAAAACCCTGCCCCAACTGGCAACCCAGGCGCAACAAAGCAGCTCCGTGCTCGAGACTCTCCACACCTTCCGCGATGACCGGATGGTGAAACGCCTGGGCAAGACGCAGCACACTGTCCACAATAGCGAGATCCTGGGGATCTTCCAGCATATCGCTGACGAAACCCTGATCGATCTTCAAAATATCCACCGGCAGCCGGTGGAAGTAAGTCAGGGAAGAGTAACCGGTACCGAAGTCATCCAACACCACCTGGATACCCAGATTTTGACACTCCACCAGGGTTTTAACGGTACGGTTGAGGTCCTCGATCGAGGAGGTCTCCAATATCTCCAGTTCGAGTTTCTGCGGATCGACATGCGGGAACTCCTTAAGGATACGTTTGATCTGCTCAAGAAAATCCGGATGCTGCAGATGGTGCGGACTGATGTTGATGCTCAAGGAAAGTGTATAGCCCCCTGCTCGCCACTCGTCCAACTGCCTCATCGCCTGACGGATGACCCACTGACCCAGATCGATTTCCAGTTCGGTTTCGCTGAGATTGTGCAGAAATACCCCTGGCAGCAGCACCCCCTCATCCGGATGTTGCCAGCGGATCAGCGCCTCGGCGCCAAACACCCGGCCGGTGTACATATTGACCTTTGGCTGGTAGTAGAACACAAACTCGTCATCCGCCAGAGCCTGGACCAATCGCTGATAGCTTTCACGATGCGCCTTGACCTGACGGTCCTGTTCCGGATCAAACAGATGGTAGCAGTTTTTACCCCGCTCCTTGGCCACATACATCGCCTGATCCGCATGGCGCAACAGCAGATCGGCATCCGCGTCGTCCGCGGGAAATACGGTATATCCAATACTGGCCGAAACACCGACCTCGTGACTGTGGACCTGGATAGGCATCGCCGTATTGTCGAGGATTCTATTGAGGATCACCTCGATTGCGGCCATACTTTCCAGCTCTGTGAGGATCAATACGAATTCATCACCACCGATGCGCGAGACGGTATCACCCGCTCGCACCGTTGCCACCAAGCGCTGGGCGGTTTCTACCAGCACCAGATCGCCAATTTCATGGCCGTACAGATCGTTGACCGGCTTGAACCCGTCCAGATCGAGATAGCAGACCGCCACCAGCAGACGACTGCGTCGGGCCTGAATGATTGCCTGGCGCAGCCGGTCTGACTTCAACAACCGATTGGGCAGCCCGGTAAGGGAGTCGTAGTGTGCGATACGTTCGAGTTCGGCTTCGGCGCGTTTGCGATCCGTGATATCGTGAACAATCGAGTAAAGCACCTGCCGCCCACCCCATTCCAAAGGACCGGAATGTACCTCCACATCTCTTATCTCCCCGCTCGCCAGGGTGTGTTGAAACTGAAAATGGTTACGCTCATCGAATTCCGCCATGCGCATTTCCCGGGCCAGTTCGGAGGATTTCAGGGTATTGATATCGCTAATGAGCATATCCATCAGGCGGTATCGAGGATAACCGTAATATTTGACGGCCGAATGATTCGCTTCGATGATCTGTCCGCTTTTGGGATCAATGATGAGCATAACCGCCTTGTTTTTCTCGAACAGCATGCGAAACCGCTCTTCACTCAGGCGCAAGGCCTCGGTCAACGAGCGCTCACGTTTCAAGGCATCCTTAAGATCCTTGTTGCTGGTTTCGAGAACCCGGTTAGTGTCCGCGAGTTCCCGGGTACGGATTCCGATCTGATCTTCCAGTTGCTGCCCGGCGTTTTTCAGATCCTCAATCTGGGTCTGCAGGATTGCCCCCATCTGTTGCAGCGAGCCGGCCAACTGGCCGATCTCGTCGCGGTTGCCGATGGGTTCGAGCCGTTCGAAGCGTCCTTTGGCAATGGCCCCGGCGTAGTTTGAAAGGCGTTTCAGAGGTTCGATAATCGAGCGGTGCAGAATCAGATTGATCAGTACGGCCGCAATAACAAAGGTTATTGTAACATTGATCAGTACCCGGATGATCACCTGCCTGACCTTATTACTGACCACCGAGGCCAGAAACCCCAGACGCACAAAGCCGATATTGCGGGAATCGTCTTCGACCAGGGGAATGGCCACATCATAGTATTGCTGACCATCGAACCGCTGGTAGATCTGCCAAATCGGTTGACGCTCCACCAGGATGCGCTGACTGACCGGATCTTCGAACAGATGCCCCTTGAGTTTCTTCTGACTGTGATAGAGCGCCCGACCCTGAGTGTCGAAGATCGCGGCATAGGCGATCTGCGGGTTCTTTCTCACCACTTCACCGAGCTTGCGATCCATATCCTTGAGGCTTTCCAGGGACTGCCCCTGGAACAACATCTCGTTAATCTGGGTTTCGATGCTCTGCCCGACACCGAAGGTTCCCGTCAGCATGGCTTCGGTATACTGATCCTTGAAACTGACGATTGTGATCACGGAACTGATCAGCAGGGATATCGCCAGTAAACTAATGGTGGTCAGCAATATTTTCCGGTTCAGGCTCATACAGGGATCGTCAGCGCTGGATACACTCTATCTTGCGATAAAGACACAGGTCATTCCGGGTCCAGTGGAACAACCTCGAACCCTGTTATCCGAAGGTTCAATTCAATCCCTGACAAACTGGGTTGCTGTCGAGCACATTCTCAATAATGGGTTGTGGTTTGGCGACAACACAGGGACATTAGCACAAGTGTAGTATCCTATACTGCAGTAGCACAGCCACAGCAAATCCTGGGAATGGGATTCCATATTCAAGCCTGTTCGCACCCGCCCAATACGCCTTTGATTCGGCTCATCCACCCGGCAGGGAGATACCCGTCACCTTCTTGTACAGGGAGACCGCGTAGGAATCGGTCATACCCGAGACAAAATCGGTCAAGCGTAATAAACGGGTATAATCGTCATCCGCGGGGACTGCTCCTGGACCGATAAACTGCTTGGGTATCAGACGAATCATCATTTGACTGCGGGGACTCGCGGCGTTGCCATGTTCCGCCACATCATCGATGATCGAAATAAAACGTTCCAGCAACTCACTGATCACCTGGAATCCGGCGGTTTCGATTTCAATGACTTCGGGAGCGATGTAGATCTTTTCCCGGGCCACCTCGATCAACTGGTCCATGGCTTCGCGATGCGGTATGTGGCTCATCAGCGGCTCGTCAAAGGTGCCGTTGAGGATAGCCTGTTCATGCTCGAGAAAACAGGTCAGTATCTCACTGATGGCCCGACTGATGACTTTGGCGCGTAAAAATTCGATCTTCTCTTTGTCACCACTGATACCGTTCAATCGAACCACCGGCACGGTCTGACTATCCAGTACCGCAAGAAAGAGATCCTCCGCCTGCTGAAAACTGAGATGCCCCAGACGATAACCGTCTTCGATATCGATCACCCGATAACAGATGTCATCCGCCGCCTCCACCAGGAATGATAGCGGGTGGCGGTGCCAGATCGCCAACACCGGATCCCGGCGTATCAACCCGACGGTTTCCGCAACCATTGTGAAATTTTCCTGATCCTCGGCACTGAACCCGGGTTTGCGGGCACTGACACCTTCGAACCGGCCATTACCGATACAGGACTCCCGTGGATATTTTGCGAATGCCGCCAGGGTCGCGCAGGTCAACTGCAAGCCGCCGGGATTGTCCCGGTTCTGCAGTCGGGTGATTACCCGAAACCCCTGGGCGTTACCCTCGAAATTGAGAAAGTCCTCCCGCTGACTGCCACTGAGTACCGCCACCCGCTGACGGCCATAGGCTGCAGTTTCGGCCCAATGCCGAATAGCGTCCTCGCCGGAATGTCCAAACGGTGGATTGCCGATATCGTGCGCCAGACAGGCCGCCGCGCAGATGTCGCCAAAATCCGAAGCCTCGTGACCGCTCAGACCATGCCGCGCGATGATCTGCTCACCGACCAGGGTACCCAGAGAACGCCCGACACTGGACGACTCCAGACTGTGGGTCAAACGGGTGCGTACATAGTCGATCTTCGATAAGGGAAAGATCTGGGTCTTATCCTGCATGCGCCGGAAGGCAGAGGAAAATACGATCCGGTCGAGATCCCTCTGGAAATCGGTTCGCATGGCGCCCCCACCGGACGGATCGGCAGCGCCCAGGCGTTTGCGCGAAAGAAGTTGCGGCCAATTCATTGACATATCAGGGTCTCGTTAGGGGCTTGCGGGTTTATTGACGCGAATCCATCAGAATGACTGGCATTATCCTCAATCCGTGGATTCATGATTATATCAACTTCTGGCCGTATCACTGACCAGCGTATCGTCGACCCGCTCCCCCCCTTGCAGGGCAAGTACGCCCGCCACTCCGATCAGCATCGCGCCGAATACGAACTGCAGATTCAAGAGTTCACCCCAAAAAAGGTAGCCATAGGCCGCGCCGAAGAGTACCGAGGCATAGGTGAACGGGCCGACTTGCGCCGCGGCCGCGATGGCGTATGCGCGGGTCAACATGAGCTGCCCGAGGGTACCTACCAGACCCATCGCCGCGAGCAACCCCCACTGAACCGGTGTGGGCTGCTTCCAGGACCAAAACATGGGTATCACCGAAATCAGGGAACTCAACAAGGCAAAATAGAACACCACCCGGACCGAGGGTTCACTACGCCCCAGGCGTCGCAGAGTGACTTTTGCCAGGGACGCCAGTGCCCCGCCCAACAAACCCACCAGCGCCACATGGTTGAACTCCCCCTCCGGATTGAGCACCAGGATAACCCCGCTGAAACCGACGCCAATCGCCAGCAGAATCATGCGATGCAAGGGTTCCCGAAGCCAGTACCATGCGATCAGCGGCATAAACAGCGGTGAGGTCATTTTCAACAGCATGCCATCGGCCAGACGCAGATGGGTCAGGGCATAGAAAAAGCAGTACATCGCGGAGACACCGGCAGCGGACCTGAGTAGATGCAGGTGAAACACTCGAGTTCGCAGGCTGGTTACCCCGCTGCCCCATACCAGAGGCATCAGCAGGGCCAAACTGAAGATATTGCGCATGAAAACAGCCATTTCGCTGGGCAGACTCTGGGTCACATGTTTGACGATGGCCCCCATCGAGGTGAACAGGAGTTCTGAGGCGAGGATGAACAATGCCCCCAATAACAGGTTTTGTCGATACAACATAAATCATCACCGGCCTGACCGGATTACCCAAAGAATGATGTCGATACGCACGGCTGAGCCGTTCCCGGATTCCAGGCTCTTACTGAGCCCGTGTCCGTAAGGCGTGTGGGTCCGTCCTTGAATGGTATAGAATCGGGGTAGTGTACCCCATCACAGATTCTGTACCATTCATTCGGGACATACAGGTGGAATCACAAGGATAGACCGCCACACCCCGATACGTCGTCACTGAGGCCCTCCAAAGCAAGATGTCCACAAGAATTTCAGGACTCCTGGTGCTGCTGTTCATGCTCGGCATCGCCCTTTCATCGCAGACCCTTACGGGCGGTATCGATAAGCCCTGGGTGCTTGTGTTCGCCACCCTGCTGGCAGGATATGTCGCCCTTAATATCGGCGCCAATGACGCTGGAAACAACATTGGACCTCTGGTTGGTTCTGCAGTGATTAGCCTGGGCGCTGCCATGCTGTTGGCAGCGGTATTCGAGATGGGCGGAGCCCTACTCGCCGGAGACGGAGTGATCAGTACCATCAAGCAGGGTATCGTGGACCGACAACGCCCTGTGGCTGCATGCCGCCTCCCTGAGCCGCACACCGGTCTCCACGACCCATACGATTGTGGGTGGGGTATTGGGCGCCGCCATCGCGGTGGGGGGAACACTGGTTGTCAATTGGAAACTACTCGGTGCGATTACCGTCAGCTGGCTGGTTTCGCCGCTGCTGGGGAGTCTCATCGCGGCCCTGCTGCTCTATCTGATCAAGCGTACCATCACCTACCAGACGGATATGTCAAAGGCAGCGGAAACGGTTGTCCCCCTATTGGTGGGTTTCATGGCCTGGAGCTTCACCAGCTATCTGCTGATCAAGGGACTGAAGACCAGTTGGCGTGTCGACTTGAGCACCGCCCTACTGTGTGGCCTGAGTGTCGGTACCGGGGTATACCTGATCAGCAAACCCACAATCAAGCAGCGGACCGCCCTGCTGCCAAACACCAAATCCGCGGTGAACCGACATTTCAACCTGCCCCTGTTGTTGGCGGCCAGTCTGTTGAGCTTCGCCCATGGCTCCAATGACGTGGCCAATGCCATAGGCCCGCTGATCGCGGTAAGAGAAGCACTCGGGCATACATCCGATAGCGCCGCGCCGGGGCTGGCTACCTGGCTACTACTGATCGGGGCCATTGGAATCCCCCTGGGGCTGGTACTGTTTGGCAAACGCCTGATCACCACCCTGGCCAGCGAGATCACCGAACTCGACCAAGTGCGGGCCTTCTGCATCGTCACCTCCGTCACCATCACCGTTTTACTGGCCAGTCAACTGGGCATACCGGTCAGCAGCACCCACACCGCTGTCGGCGCAATATTCGGTATCGGTTTCCTGAGGGAAATCCTGAAAACCCGCTATGCCGTCAATCTCGAGATGATCCGACGTCACAAGAAAGGGCTGGACGAAGAGGAGATCGAGACCTTCATCGCCCGATTCAACGCCTCGTCATTTCGGGAAAAGGGGCAGTTGTTAAAACAGATCAGCCAATCTGAAAACAGGCCCATCAGCAAGAAAGACCGAAAAGGTCTGGAGAAACTCTACCGGCGGGAACTGGTAACCCGATCCACCTTCCGGCGCATCTTCCTGGCATGGTTCATCACCCTACCTGCGACCGGTTCCCTGGCATCCATGCTCTACCTGATTATGGATGCCCTATGGGGCTGAAGGTGACACTCAGCTCTTAAGCCACAGACGCCGGGTCTGCCACGACCGGCAGATCTTCCGGAGCCGGCATGCGCTTGACGATACCATCCGGAACCTCTCCCCGACCAGCCTGATAGATTGAACCGGATTCCAGCACGAAACAGACCATCACCGTGATCAGAGTCGGAACCACGGCAACCCGGGAAATCGCCACCATCATGATATGACCTTTCGAACTGCCTGTCGTAGCCATGAAGGCCATACCCAAGATGACCGCACTGATGGTATAGCCCACCAGCAGGATCCGGGTACGGTTTGCCGAAAGACGCCAGTGCGCGGCGACGAACCAGTCATCCTGAGCATGGGTCCTGGCGGCGGAAAACCAGATATAGGCTATCACACAGAGTGAAAGCGACAACGGGATTAGGAATCCCAACAGTCCCACATCCAATACGATGGATGCCGGTGCCGCGATCAGGTGGAACCCCACCAGATTCAGCATGGAGAGTTCATGGGGTGATTTGGCGCGCTTG
>JARRNW010000192.1:0-9656 GCA_037384565.1 Candidatus Thiodiazotropha sp. | reverse complement strand
GTTGCTCGTTCTGATAAGCGCCGATGCATTGCACGCACTCGATGCGGACTCTGTAGGTAAGGAAGCAGCCAGAGTCGTGGTTCGACTGATTGCTAGCGGGCCGGCCCTCATGTTCGGCTTGCTCGGGATAATTTGCGGCGGTGCAATAGGCGCCTGGGTTTTGTACAACCTCTTAATTGAAAGACAGCCAGAATTTACTGGCTCCTTCATTGCCGGCTTTGGAATCGGCCCGGCATTATTACTTTTCGGGCTCAGGATGGTGATGTCGATATTTCGCAGAGCTGCAATGACCGAAGCGGACGCCGGAGGTCATGAAAGCGATACATAACCATCGGTTCCACCCGACGTTCCTGTCGCCGCTGCGCGGCGCCCGGGCCGAATCTGGCACGGGACATGCGTTATTTTTAGTTAATCCATTTCAACAGGTGACAAGAACCATGGCGTGCACAGGCAACAAACACATGAGCCGGGAGCTCGGTCGATGAACAGAACTCCTGCAGTATTCTGGCTGCTGGGGGTGAATACGCTGATATTCCTCCTCGAGACGACTTCGGGAAGCCGGATGATCGACCAGTTTGCGCTCTGGCCCATCGACCTTTCCGGACAGCATCTGTTGGCCGGGGCATACGCCTTTCATCCCTGGCAACTGCTCACCTACGGATTCCTGCACGGCAGCGTCCTGCATCTGTTTCTGAACATGTATGCCCTGTCTGCATCTGTTTCTGAACATGTATGCCCTGTGGCTGTTCGGCAGGAGCCTGGAGACGAGCCTGGGCTCGCAGCGGTTTCTGCTGTTCTATCTCACCTGTGTCGTCGGCGCGGCTCTGGCCCATCTGCTGGTGCAGTCGTACCTAATCTCCCACGGCGTCACGCCCCGTCCGGTGATCGGCGCATCCGGCGGCACCTTCGGACTGCTGATGGCGTTTGCCTATCGCTTCCCGGATGTCAGGCTGTTTCTGCTGATCCCGCCGATGCCGGTGAAAGCCAAGTGGTTCGCCCTGGGCTACGGTATCGTGGAGCTGGTAGTCGGCGTGACGGGAACCGCATCCGGCCTCGCCCACTTCGCGCACCTCGGCGGCATGGTTACCGCCTACCTGCTGTTGCGCTACTGGATAGCGGCCCGATGAGCGAGGCTGGCTGCACTGCGCGGCCCAGCCGGCGCGGGCCACTTCGTGAAGATGGTCCACAGCGGCATCGAGTACGGCATCACGGCGGCCTATGCGGAGGGGTTGAACATCCTGGTGAGTCCTTTGCGAAAGACACGAAGCTCTCCGACTTCCATCACCTCCCAGGACTCGTTATCGGTCAGGGGCTGGGTGGCGATCACGGTGACAATGTCGTCGGGTGTGGTTTCGTTGCTGAAATCCACATTGAAGTCCAGGTCGATCAAGCGGGCCTCGCCGAAGGGGGCCTTGCGGGTAATCCAGTTGAGCCTGGTGGCGCAGAAGGCGTAGAGGTTCTGCGAATCGCACAGCAGCATGTTGAAGATGCCGAGGCCGTGGAGTTCCCGGCAAAAATCCCCGATACGTCCCCATAGGGGCTTCATGTTGCGCGGCATCTCGGGAAATTCGTCGCGAATTCGATCCATCAGCCAGCAGAAGGCGTGCTCGCTGTCGGTGGTGCCGACCGTCCGATAGTGGGTCAGCGGGTAGTGCTTGATCCCCTTGAGCTCGCCATTGTGGGCGAAGCTCCAGTTGCGGCCCCAGAGTTCGCGCGTGAAGGGATGGGTGTTCTCCAAACAGACCTTGCCCCTGTTGGCGCGACGGATATGGCTGATCACATTACAGCTTCGGATGGGATAGTTGCGCACCAGCCTGGCGATCTCCGAGTCGACGCTGGCTTGCGGATCGTGGAAGGTACGGCATCCCTTGCCCTCGTAAAACGCAATGCCCCAACCATCCTGATGCGGACCGGTGCGACCGCCGCGCTCCACCAGGCCGGCAAAGCTGAAACAGATATCGGTTGGCACATTGGCGCTCATGCCGAGCAACTCGCACATCGCGTTTATCCTCTGAAGAGAGACCCCTGTAACAGTCGTAGCGACCTGCAGAAGACACGGGCAAATCGACCGCGCTATTGCGTAACGCAAAGGGGCAGTGAGAGGACGCCGCGCTCCCCAACGACTCACCCCAGGCGATACATGTTGTCGGCCACATTGAAAGCCAGCGAACGCTCAGCGGCCTCTCCGTTCAGCGCGTCGTTGAAGAACTGTTTCACCTTCCGGTTTCGGATCGCACCGCCTTCGAAGTAGGCATGCGAATCCCCGACATACCTCGCATCGGTGAAGTTGACGTAGACCGCCCGTTCCGAGTCGAGGCAGTAGGGATAGTGACCCAGGCGTGCCCTTTGCTGTTCACCCATCTTCAGACTTGAAGCCATTAGCACGCCGTCTTTTTCGTTGATGGTGACGATCACCCGGTTGCGGCACTGGATTCGGTCAACCCACATTTTGTGGTCGGCGTTGTTCGCATCGCCGGCCACCAGCACCACATTGTCGAACACCAGCAGATCATTCCGGTATGAAGATGATTTCAGCATGTTCTTGAACAAGTAGTTGCCCATACTGTGCAGTACCAAGTTGATTATCCAAAGCAATGCCTCGCAGGCTAATCCCGTTTGGGAGATGTATGGATAAGTTATTGTCAGAGAGTTGCGATTGACAGATGACAGGCACCAGCGCGGAGGCGTGAGGCTGAGCTTTGTCAACCGTCGCGTGTGCCAGCTTTTCCGCTAATAGTGAAATTGGTGATAACTGAAATTCCGATCCGGACAGAAGGCGCATCGGAGGCCTCCTGTTGAATTTGACTGGAGACATTGTGAGTCAGGTGCGCGTGGGTTGAATAGATGCCGATTCTTGGGCGCTTACTAATCATGTTAGCCGTTACTGGCCCCTCACTGAGATCAACACTCGATATAGGTGGATAACTAACCCTTTCGTACAGGACCTGCCACCCAGCAAGATACTCCGGATCTCGCTAAGCGCTATAACGTTAGCCGGCGATCATCACACACTAGGAAGGATAGCGACTACAAGAAAAATCTAGTATATCAAGTTTCTGTATATCAAGACCCCTGATATCTTATTTCGATATACCAAACCAATTTGGCGTATAACTGACAAGATAAATTATAGAATAAAAACATTAATATAAGCGCTTTAAAGTGATCACTTGAAAGCCATTTTTATTAAAGAAATTACAGTGTTTACTTCTACTCTTATGAGTTTATGAAAACCAGAACTATACTTGCAAGTGTTAAATATATTGTGCGACATAAAAACAACTCATTTACGTACTAACAGCACTTTTCTTGCGATCAATACTGAAGCTAAATCAGGTTGCATTCAAACAATATCACTTATAGAAGTGCATTGACGCACGATTACGAAAATGAAGCACAACAGGGAAAAACAACGTGTTTGCCTTACTAGTTGGGATGGAACACTTAGGCAGGGATATACCTTGAGAGATTGGCTGCTCTATCTTTACATGAACTCTAAGATCAGCCACTTTGGTCACGCGGACGTTTCTTTTCACGCCCAAAGATACAATGAGGGTGAAATTACATACGAAAGTTTCTTACAAGAAAGCTATGACATTCATTCACAGTGTTTGATAGGAAAATTTTACAATGAAATCGCGTCCGGAACTGAAGATTTCGTTAACAAAAACCTCTACCCGTCATTATCTGATTTTTCTTATGACCTATTAACACAAGTCAAACAAAAAGATATCGAAATCATAGTGATTTATGGGGGGCCAAGTTTACCACTGAAATTCCAAACAGTCTTTCCGCTCCATATGATTTACGCCACCGAAATTGAGGTAAGTAATACAGGAGTTTTTACTGGAAGAATACTTTCCAAGTATGGGCACTACTTTGATAAAGTTGACATTATTAAGAAATTAAATGAGGCATACGATATCGTCCTCGCTTTTGGGAATAGTCTTGCGGATATGCCGATGCTTCAGCATGCCGACCATTCCTTTATCAAGCTAAATTCAACATCGCCTTACTTTACCTCTATCACCAGCCAACCTAACATCAGGGAGTTAACTCCAGAGACACTACAATATATTTCCAGAACACTTTAGATTTTGTAATTTTCCGTAATACATATGGAAGACGCCCCGCATATCGCGCCTATGTTAAGACATCGAAATAGTTTTACCACGACCATATCGAGGAGTGTTGTAACAATGTCAAACAAGCTTCAAATCAATGCGATTGTAGGACCAACCGGATGCGGCAAGAGCGCCGTTGCCAATTCCTTGGCTTTTCAAACAACGGCTCCAGTCATAGTAGCAGACCGAATTCAATGTTTCACAGACATTCCAATAACTACCGCAAGAACTCGAAGAATGAACGGCATTCTTCGCTATCACCTTAGTGACCGTATCGTTTCGGATGGAGACTACCCGGCCGAAGATGCCTTCGTTGATTTGTTGAATCGAATTGAAGAGTTAACAAGCAAGCATCCTCTAATTGTATTGGAAGGCGGATCGCTTTCGTTGCTGAGCAGACTCACTCATAAAGAAAAACTACCTTTTCAACTGTCTGTTAAGGTCATGCCCATCAAGGATCGAGGTCGGCATTGGCAGCGACTGCACGCTCGAGCGATGAAGATGCTCTGTCCCGATGACGGGCGACCTGGGACAATGCAGGAACTTTCTCACGCTTGGCGATATGATCAACAACGAACGTTTGTTTCCTCCATCAATGGATTTGAGGCAATTCTCGCTTGGTGCCAACGCAATAGCATCGATCCGTCCGATTTAGGAGAACATCCACCAACAAAGCAGGGATTAGCCGACTTGGCTGCCGCGATCGCGAATGCACACATGGATCATAGTCTGGAGCAGGAAGCAACATTTCGAAAACTATTTGGCGTATCGGCCGATAACCGCTTTACATCGTTTTCAACAGAAACGAAATGTCATTCCGAAGCAACATCTCATCTGACATTTGATCAGTCTTTCGATCAAAACGACAAACCCAGGGTAACCGTATTTTGTGGCGCTCGCCCCGGAAGTTCGTCAACATTTACTGACGCGACGGTTCAGTTGGGTCGGTCACTGGCCTCGGCGGGAATAGATGTAGTCTACGGCGGCGGAAGAATAGGGCTGATGGGAGTACTTGCAGACACTACACTAAACAGCGGCGGAAACGTAATTGGTGTTATTCCTCGCCCAATGGTCGAATATGAAGTAGCGCACTCCGACCTTACAACACTACACATCACGGAAACCATGCACGAGCGCAAAGCGCTCATGGCACAGCTTGGCGATGCATTCATAGCCTTGCCCGGAGGTATTGGTACAGCCGAGGAACTGTTTGAGGTACTGACTTGGATCCAACTTGGCATCCACAGCAAACCCTGCGTACTACTAAATATTGAGGGTTTTTTCGACCCATTGACAAATTTACTCGATCACTTTGTAACCACCAATTTCATGTCCGCCATGGATGCTAAACGGTTGACCGTCGTTTCCGATCCGATAGATGCAATCGACTTTATTCAAAAAGCCACCGGGAAGCATACCGTTCAAACAGAGCGCATGATGTTAGCGAACAAAGAGAAAACAATTACCCATAATAATACGGTTTTCCCTAGAGAGAGATCGATATGAATACAAGATGTCAGGAACCGGAAAATCGAAGATTCGGAGCTAACCGGTTAAGCAGGACCCACGGCTGGATCGAAGCCGAGAACAATACCCAGATCTACGTCAGAGCACAGGGCGAAGGCCCCCCCATCCTAGCGATAGGAGGTATTGGCAGTGGCGCGTTCACCAACGCCAGAATAGCCAAACTGCTTGCCAAGCGACACAAACTAATTTCATACGATCGGCGCGGCACTTTCCGCAGCATTAGCGATCAACCACAGAAATTCGACATTGCCCAACAATGCCGCGATGTGCAACGCATTTTAGTTGCACACGGACTGACTTCAGTCACGGTATTGGCAACCTGTTCGTCTGCTTCTATCGCGATGGAGCTATTGGCTACCTACCCAGATCTGGTGAACGCTATGGTTGTACATGATCCGATTACTGTCTCGGCACTTCCCAACTCAGAGGCCGAAGCTGATAAGTTCATAGAATATGACAGGATTAACTTAAAACGTAGCGCCGACGATGCGATGGCAACCTTTGTTGCAGACTTCGATCTACCCTACCCTGATGATCTGCGCAGAGCAATGCAACGGGAAGGTCGTCAATTATTTCGAGAGCTAAGACCATGCGTTACCTATCAGCCAGACATTAAGAGATTGCAGCAACATCGCAGTCGTTTGGTAATGGCTACCGGCCAACAATGCTCGGATCGTGGATATTCATTTGCACGCTCAGCCAAGGCGCTTTCCGAACAAATCGGCTGTCGTTTCGCCCTTGTTCCAGGAAATCATACAGGTTATTTCCAAGAACCCAATGTCTTCGCCGATGCTATTTTCGATCTCACCGAATAACTCACCAGCTAATTACGGAGCTGCTGAATTAACGCTTGGATGCCGCTCTACAATCCCGGAATTAACCTCTACAACATGGAAAAGTCATGACAGCTTTGCTTATTTCAGGCATGGGGCCGGAGTTTCCCGACAATAGACTTCTGCGCGACTCGTCTTTCGAGGCCATTCTTTATCCCAACATTGCCGCCCGCACCGGGGAGACATACAAATTCGACCTGACTTCCCTCCGATATCGTAGAGAGGACGGTCTTGTCACGCCACTTCTGAGGAAGCGCCGGGACGGTGGCAGTGCGCGAGCGACGTCTTCAGCCAAGCCCCCCGAAGCCAAGGCGTCCGAACCGGCACAGGTTTCTCACCTCACCACGTTCACATTGCATACGATTCTCTCTAATGCCAACATCGAATTTGACTGGATGTCCACCGAGCACATCTGGAACGGCACCGGAATCGAACCAAGTGGTCGATACGATACGGTCCTCCTGTCAACCACTTTTATTTGGGACAAGCGCACTTTAATGCAGGCGATTACCTGGATCTACCGGCGTTTCCCGGACGCCACCTTGATACTTGGGGGACAATACAGCAATCTCAAGTTCAACGAGATCATGCGAACCCACCCGTCCGTCGATTTCATCATCCGTGGCGATGCAGAATACGCCCTACCGGAGTTGTTGAAAAGACTCGCCTCGGGCGGTGATCCTGCAACACTCCCCAATGTCGTCTCCCGGCTCAGGGATGGTCGGACACATATGTCTCCGATCTCCTATATCGATCTTGACCGAACGCCGTCGCCCAGACCGGAAGGGTATTTACCGGTCGTACCGTACGAATCGATGCGCGGCTGCCCCTATAGTTGTAACTTTTGCTCCTTCCCAGCGGCATCCCCTGTATGGCGTTACAAATCAGCGACAAAGATCGCACTCGATTGGGAATATTACAAAGCCCATAACGGAGCCAACTTCATCAAAGCATTGGACTCGACCTTCACGGTTCCTCTGGCTCGCCTGCGGGAGCTTCTTCCCAAAGTGGCTGACATCGATATTCAGTGGGAGGCCTATACCCGCGCCAATTTGATCAGGGATGCCGATCTTGTCCGTCAGCTCGAAGACTCTCGCTGTCGATCCTTGTTTCTCGGATTCGAGTCGATGAGCAACGAAACCTTGCAATACATGAACAAAAAGGTCTCGGTGAATGCCAACCGCACCGCTTTCGAACTCCTGCGCGATAGCTCGATCCAGCATTTCATTTCCTTCATCGTGGGATACCCGGGAGAAACCCCTGAATTGTTTGAGGAAACGAAAGCGTTTCTGGTGAACGAATACGTCGGCGAGTTCGCTCTATATGTCGTGATGTTTCAGGATGAAACCATGCCCGTTTGGGAAGATGCCGAACGCTTCGGCCTACAGGTTTACGATCCAGACGGCGAAGCCCGAAATTGGCGCCATAACGGCATGGATTCCGAGACAGCCGAGCAACTGCAACTGGAAACGTTACGGGACGTTCGTTGGAAGAACGACAACGCCATCGTCCGATCTTGGCAACACGATTTCGAAGCCCCCTTGATGAGCGACAAGTCCCCGATAAAGAATGCTGTCGTGGACAAACTGATCGACCGCCTTGGAATGATCAGCGCGGACATTGAAGACGAGCGCAAAGCTCACCATCTGGAGCATGAACTTCTTAGTGAACTCAACAAACACGGTGTATTGCTCGACGACCCAATTAAATAGAAACGGTCGCGATTGGAATGCTGGTTGCCCAACCAAATAAGATACCCATAATAAAGATGAATCATTTCTCAACGTCAATCAATAGGATCGAGGAAATTCAAGCCTTATAAATTAATACAATTATCAAAAACTTGAAAAAGAGAGCTGTGATCTAATTTGCAACTTTTTCTTGTCCTGAGGGTTCATTTGAGCGCCCTGCTCAATGGATTGAATGGCTTTTTTATAGAGTTTGTCATTAGATTCTCTTTGTGAAAGTAACACATAAGCATTGATAAGCGTCTTCTTTAACTCGGTAACTCTCTGACTGGTGGAATCCAGTTTTAGCAATTCATCATAGTTAAGATGAGCGGCGAATACTTTTTTCAACGTTTGACGACCGTTTTTAAGTTGATCGTTGGCCGATCTCAATAAAGCATCAACCCTGCTCTCTTTTTCCATAGCCTGTTCTGCCAATATTTTGGCTTGTTTTTCACGCTTGCGCTGTTTCTCCTGTTGCACAAGTTCCTGTTTATGCTGCAAACTATCTTTTTGCTCATTGATTGTGATTCTAAGCTTAAGTAACGGAGCATAATCGTCCTTGACGGATAGACCCCGCTCGACTAGCTCCAGCGCTTTGTCGATACGCTCATTTATAAACAGGTTTTCTGCTAAAGTATGGTAGGCGTCGGCAATATCGGTAAATCCACTACGCACCCGCTCGTCATCTAAGGATAGCATTTCAGCCAGTGCCTGGTAGGATTCATAGGCGTTGTCACCACTGGGTTGAAGCAGTTTTTCTTCCTTCAATTGCTGTTTTGCCGTATTGATAAGTGAGCGTATCTCTAACGCCTTATTAATCTGATTCTCAAGTTTTAACAACGCGGTATCGAGAGGTTTTTGCTCTAGTAATACTTTTACGATCTGTAATGCGGCTTCAGGGTTTGTCTCCATTTGGGTTAAAGCTTGTTGGTACTGGCTTTCGATAGAGGGTGATGCCTTGGCTATCTCTATTTTCGCAAAAGAGTTGGCGGCGGGTTGTTCAACTGGGTTTGTTTCTACACTGATTGTGTCAGCAGAGGGCGCCACTTCTGATGCATCCTCCGGCTCACGCTGTTGTTGTGCTTCATCAAAAACTGGCAACAAATTCTGTGTTCCAGCCAGAACGCTCACAGCTAAACCGGCAGTGAGAATTATCCACTTCGAAAATGAGCGGGAAGCAGTTTCTCCATCATTTGTTTTGTGGTGATGAACGGATGTGGTGTTAGAAACAGGGGGTGCTAATTCTAGTAAATCGATACCACATTGCTCAAGCGCCTCAGTGAATTGATCGAGGCTTTTGATTCTCTGACTAGGATCGGGTGCGAGCAGTTCTCTGAAAAAAACTTCCATGTCCTGATCATCGCCTACGAATGGCCAATCTTCGAGCGTCTCGGCGCCTGTCTTATCAACGGTGAGAGGGCCAAAGATAAGATGGTATAACA
>JARRNW010000191.1:0-13401 GCA_037384565.1 Candidatus Thiodiazotropha sp. | reverse complement strand
TGAGTGAAGGTTCGGGTATTTCACCACCAAACATTGGAGCAGATCTTCACACAGAATGGACTGGATCTGATCGCTCTGACAGAGGATTTTAAACGATACAAAGAATCCGGCGTACCTCCAAGTCTATTTTGGCGCGATGCGGAATATAATCACCCCAATACCTTACCTATCGTACGCCAAGAAAAATTGTCTCATATTCATCTCGAAGAGCCTGATAAACCTTGGCCTGTCCGAGCCGTTCATATGGAGCAATTATAAGTTATTGATTTTATTGGTGGGCCCACTAGGACTCGAACCTAGGACCAAGGGATTATGAGTCCCCTGCTCTAACCAACTGAGCTATGGGCCCGAAACGGGCGGGATTTTAGCAGAACCGGCAGCGCTGGGTACAGATTCCCGTGATGCTGCCGGGTGTGCCGTCAATCATTGTCGAGAAAACTGCGCAGCCGATCCGAACGGGAAGGGTGGCGGAGTTTGCGCAACGCTTTGGCTTCGATCTGGCGGATGCGTTCACGGGTGACGTCGAACTGTTTGCCGACTTCCTCCAGAGTGTGATCGGTGTTCATGTCGATGCCGAATCGCATGCGCAGGACCTTGGCCTCTCGGCCGGTCAGTCCGGCGAGCATGTTCTGGGTGGCTTCACCCAGACCTTCCGCGGTGGCGGCTTCGATGGGGGATACCACGCCGGAGTCTTCGATGAAATCACCCAGGTGTGAATCTTCATCATCGCCGATGGGGGTTTCCATGGAGATCGGCTCCTTGGCGATCTTCAGGACCTTGCGGATCTTGTCTTCGGGCATCTCCATGCGTTCCGCCAGCTCTTCGGGTGTGGCTTCACGGCCCATCTCCTGGATCATCTGACGGGAGATGCGGTTGAGCTTGTTGATCGTTTCGATCATGTGCACCGGGATACGGATGGTGCGGGCCTGGTCGGCAATCGAACGGGTGATCGCCTGGCGAATCCACCAGGTGGCGTAGGTTGAGAACTTGTAGCCGCGGCGATATTCGAATTTGTCCACCGCCTTCATCAGACCGATGTTGCCTTCCTGAATCAGGTCGAGGAATTGCAGGCCGCGGTTGGTGTATTTCTTCGCGATCGAGATGACAAGTCGCAGGTTGGCTTCCACCATCTCCTTCTTGGCGCGACGGGCCTTGGCCTCGCCGATCGACATCTTGCGATTGGTCTCTTTGATTTCGCCAATCGTCAGCTGACAGTCGTTTTCGATGTTCACCAGACGCTTCTGGGCGCGCAGGATCTCGGGTTCGTGCTCTTTGAGAGCCTCAGAGTAGCCCTTGCCTTTCTCGATCTGCTCGTGGATCCAGCTGAGGTTCGTCTCATTGTCCGGGAACGAGGCAATGAACTCCTTGCGGGGCATCTTGGCTTTGTCCACGCACAGACCCATGATGATCCGCTCCTGATTGCGAATGCGCTCGATGGTGTCGCGCAGGCTGCTCACAAGGAGGTTGAAGGTGACCGGGACCAGCTTGAATTCCAGGAAGGACTCGGTTACGCCCTCCATGGCCTTTTGGGCCTTGGCGCTGGCGCGGCCGGTTTTCTTCAGGCTGGCGCACAGAGCGGTATAGCGCTTGCGCAGCTCTTTCGCTTTGGCGGCCACTTCCTCCGGGTCGGGGCCGGTGTTTTCGGTGCTGTCGTCGTCATCGTCATCCGAGTCGTCACTGGAATCGTCGTCGGATGAATCGATATCCTCTTCGTTGCTGTCTTTCGTGTCCTGGGGTGGGGTGGGGCTCAGGATCTCGTCAGGTTCGTTTGGATCGATGAAGCCGCTGATGACATCCGCCAAACGTACTTCGCCTTGTTCGATCTTCTCCAGTTGTGTGCACAACAGGTTGACGGCGCTGGGGAAGGTGGCCAGTGCGGCTGAAACCTGATTAAGGCCTTCTTCGATACGCTTGGCGATCCGCAGCTCGCCCTCGCGGGTCAGAAGCTCGACGGTGCCCATTTCACGCATGTACATGCGAACCGGATCGGTGGTGCGGCCGAATTCACTGTCTACGCTGGCGAGTGCGGCGGCGGCCGCTTCGGCGGCGTCGTCATCGGTGGAGACGGCGTTGTCGCTGAGGCTGTTGTCTTCCAGGTCGGGTGCCGATTCATGGACGGTGATGCCCATGTCGTTGATCATGCGCACGATGTCCTCGATCTGCTCAGGCTCAACGATACCTTCGGGGAGGTGGTCGTTAACTTCCGCATAGGTTAGGAACCCTTGTTCCTTGCCTTTTGCAATCAGTTGTTTCAATTGAGATTGCTGCTGTTCCTGGTTCATCTTCTACCTTGTAATCAGACGAGGTTGCAATGCTGAGACTGAACTCACCATATTAGCACATTTTTATGTAGATGCACTAAGAACACGCAATCTGGACGAATTTTATGAATCTGGTTTTTCATCCTGTTCTAATTTTCCTGGATATCGTCGTTTTATTTCGTTTCGCAGCTCTTCAGACAGTTCGCTTGGGCGGAGATTCCCAGGGTGAGGACGTGTCTGTTTGTGAAACTGTTCATTCAACCTGAGCAATGCATCACGAAATTCGCTCTTGTGGTCCATCCCCGGGAGGTCGAATTGGTAGTTCGCCTGAGTCAATTTGTTCAGGTGGATGTAGTACTCGGTATCCCGCATCCGTTCCATCAGTGCGGCCTTGTTAAGCGTAGGTTGGACTCGGATTATTTCAAGTATCTGTTTGAGAATCGGAATCCCCGGATTGTCCCATTTCTGCCAGTCAACGGGTACTTCATCCGCGACTTCGTAGATATGGGGGTGGTCAAGCAGTAATGCAATGGCCGAGCGAACCGGTGTGGCGGTCGGGTGTTGACGGCCCATGGGTGTGGGGTGTGGCTTTGTTGTTTCCGGCCGGTTGGATTGACGGTCCAAATGATGGCCTTTGAGGCCGATCAGTTCCTCGAGGCGTTGAAACATCATCTCCCGAAACACCCCCTTGGGCAGTTTTTCCAGGTGAGGGCGGGCGAGTTCCGCCAGCTTGGCGCGACCGTCGATGCTTTCCATGTGAACCTGTCCGGTGAGTTGCTGGAACAGGAACTCAGATAAGGGTGTGGCCTGTTCGATTCGCTGTTCGAAGGCGTCTCGACCCTCTTTACGAATCTGGGTGTCCGGGTCTTCGCCCTCCGGCAGGAACAGGAAGCGAATTTCCCGGCCGTCACGCAGGGAGGGGATGCTGGTGATCAGCGCCTTCCAGGCAGCGTCCCGTCCGGCACGGTCACCGTCGAAACAGAACACCGCCTCCGGACAGGTGCGGAAGATCAGTTCCAGGTGTTCCGGGGTGGTGGCGGTTCCCAGGGTGGCTACTGCGTTGAGAATGCCGTGCTGTGCCAGGGCCACCACGTCCATGTATCCCTCCACGACCAGCAGATGCTGAATTTTACTGTTGGCCTGGCGTGCCTCATACAGGCCGTAGAGTTCTCTGCCTTTGTGGAAGATGGGGGTCTCGGGGGAGTTCAGGTATTTGGGTTTGTCATCACCGAGTACCCGGCCGCCAAAGCCGATGGTGCGGCCCCGTGGGTCCCGGATCGGGAACATGATACGGTTGCGAAATCGGTCGTAAACCCGGCCTTCGCTGTCGTTGAGCATGCCGCATTTGAGCAGTTGGTTGCGGGTGTTTGAATCCTGACCCAGGCTCTGGCTGAGGTTGTCCCAGCCGGGCGGGGCATAGCCGATGCCATAGGTCGCCGCAATCTGGCCGCTGACTCCCCGGGTTTTTAGGTAGTTCACCGCCTGAGAGGCGTTTTCGTGATGTTTGAGTTGTTGTTGATAATGGCGTGCCGAGGTCGACATCAGCTCATAGAAGGGACGCAGGTCCGGGCCGCTGCTTTGTGTGCCTTCCCGTGGTACTTCCAGGCCGGCCTGCTGGGCCAGTTCCTCCACCGCCTCGACAAAGCTGAGATTGTCGTAGTCCATGAGGAAGCCGATGGCTGATCCATGTGCGCCACAGCCGAAACAGTGAAAGAACTGCTTGTTGGGACTGACGGTGAAAGAGGGGGTTTTCTCGTCGTGAAAGGGGCAACGGGCCTGGAAGTCCCGGCCGGCCTTTTTCAAGGGAACGCGCCGGCCGATGACATCGACGATGTCGACCCGGTTGAGTAACTGGTCAATAAACTGAGTGGGGATCTTCCCGGCCATGGCTGTGGGTGGGGCCCCTCCTGATTCGGTCCGGACACGGGTCCCCCTCTGCGTCGTTCTGGGGGAGTCTGGCGTGGCTGTTACAGGTTCTACCCAAACAGATCGCTTAGGCTTAATATTGGCTTATAACGCTGTTTTGGGCGGATTAGCCGCTTGCCTGGATCACCGAATTATCAACGGAAGTTTCGGTTGAGTGCAATCAGCCTGTGAGTTTCTGCTTCACCAGGGCGCTGACCTGGCCGATATCGGCCCGGCCCTGCATCTTGGGTTTCAGCAGACCCATCACCTTTCCCATGTCCTGCATGCCGGATGCGCCGGTTGTCTGCAGGGCTTCGGCGATCATTCCAGTGATTTCGTCCTCACTGAGTGCCGCTGGAAGATAGGTTTCGATGACGGCGATTTCCTGATTTTCCTGCTCGGCCAGTTCCGCACGTCCCGCCTCTTCGTACTGAGTCGCGGAGTCCCGGCGCTGTTTGATCATCTTGTCCAGGATCGCCAGAACCTGGCTTTCGTCCAGTTCCGCCCGGCTGTCGACTTCACGTTGCTTGATCTCCGCGGTGATCAGCCGCAGGGTGGCGAGCCGGGGTTTGTCCTTGGCCTTCATTGCGGCCTTGACGTCGTCCTGGATGCGTTGTTTCAACATGGAGATGGTGACAGGGGCGGTTGAGGGATCAGTACTGGCGTTCGAAACGGCGGCTTTCGCGGGACAGTTTCTTCAGGTTGCGCTTGACGGCAGCGGCTGCTTTGCGTTTGCGCTCCCAGGTGGGTTTTTCGTAGAACTCGCGACGACGTACTTCAGCCAGAACTCCGGCTTTCTCGCAGGAGCGCTTGAAACGGCGCATGGCGACTTCAAAGGGTTCGTTTTCTTTAACGCGTACGTTAGGCATCGATGATGTGACCTCGAATCTGTTAAGCTTCCCAACCGGGTGAAAGGCGGGAATTCTACTCATAGCTGACCCGGTTTGCAAAGGTAGTGTTGAAAAAAACGGGAAAAAATCGTCGATATGCGTGTATTAGGCATCGAAACCTCCTGCGACGAGACGGGCGTCGCGATTTATGACAGTGGAGCGGGGTTGCTCGCGCATGCCCTGCACAGCCAGGTAGACATCCACGCGGAGTATGGCGGAGTGGTGCCGGAACTGGCCTCCCGGGACCATGTGAGGAAGGTTCTGCCGCTGACCCGGCAACTGTTCGCGGATGCGGGTGTTTCCCCGCAAAGTATCGATGGTGTGGCCTATACCGCCGGACCCGGATTGGTGGGTGCCCTGTTGGTTGGCGCATCGGTGGGGCGCAGTCTGGCCTGGTCATGGGGGGTGTCGGCGGTAGGGGTGCATCATATGGAGGGACACCTGCTGGCGCCCATGCTGGAACCGCAGCCACCGTCTTTCCCCTTCGTTGCCCTGTTGGTGTCCGGTGGGCATACCCAGTTGGTGGAGGTGCAGGGGGTCGGGCGGTACCGGCTACTGGGGGATACTCTGGACGATGCCGCTGGGGAGGCCTTTGACAAGACCGCTAAACTGCTCGCCTTACCCTATCCGGGCGGGCCAGAACTTTCCCGACTGGCGCTTCAGGGGGATTCGAGCCGTTACCGATTTCCGCGCCCGATGACCGATCGGCCCGGACTCGATTTCAGTTTCAGCGGGTTGAAAACCTTTGCTCTGAACACCTTGCAGGTAGCCCGTGGGGAGGAGGGTGAGGTGTGCGAGCAGACCAGCGCCAATCGGCGTTTGCGCGAGCGCATCGGTGAGATGATGGACAAGGAGGGGGGGCGTGCCTACTACCCCCGTCCAGAATTCTGTACCGACAATGGTGCGATGATCGCGTATGCCGGTTGTCAGCGACTGTGCTCGGGGATCTGTGAGCCCTTGAGTTTCTCTGTTAAGCCCCGCTGGTCAATGGATACGCTAACTTCTGTCTAGTTTTTCTAATTTTGAATTTTAAATTATGAGTTTTGAATTAATGAGTTCGCTTTGCTCACGGTTTTTGTTGTTTTTGCAGAAGTAAATCACCGTGAGCGCAGCGAACTCATTAATTCAAAATTAAAAATTTAAAATTCATAATTTTCTACTGTGGGATTTTGGAGTCAGCCCCCGGCAGTTCCCGGACCATCTTCGGCACCAGGTACCCTGGTAATTGGGCCAGCATCCCCTGTTTCAGCGCCTCGGTCTGGGCGGCGGGCAGGTCGAAATGAGCGGCGCCGAGGACCGGATCGAGCAGATGCAGGTAGTAGGGCATTACCCCGATCCGAAACAGATCCTCGCTCAATTGCACCAGGGTCTCGATCTGATCGTTGACTCCCCGTAGCAGTACCGATTGGTTAAGCAGGGTGATACCCAGCTTGCGCAGTGCGGCGCAGGCTTCGGCCAATTCCGGGGAGATCTCCGCGGGGTGGTTGGTGTGCAGGACCAGTACTACCTGGAAGCGGGATGTTCCCAGCAGATCGAGCAGGCCCGGGGTAATCCGTTGGGGCAGTACCACCGGCAAACGGCTGTGCAGGCGCAGTCTTCGTAGATGGGGGATTTCCGTCAACTGCTCCAGCCAGGTCTGCAGGCGGCGGTCGCTGATCATCAGGGGATCACCCCCACTGAGGATTACCTCGGAGAGGGATCTATCCTGACTCAAGTGCTCCAGGATATCCGGCCAAAGCCCCTGGCCGGCGATGCCTTGCGCGTACGGGTAGTGCCTGCGGAAGCAGTACCGGCAGTGAATCGCGCAGGCTCCGGTGGCCATGATCAGGGCGCGGCCCCGGTATTTTTGCAGTAATCCCTGAGTCTTGCGTGCCGGTGTGTCACCGACCGGATCGGCGTGGTAGCCAGGTGGAGTGTCCAGTTCTCTGGGACTGGGCAACACCTGCCGGAGCAGGGGGTCAGCGGCGTCACCCTTGTTCATCAAAGCGGCATACTCCCGGGTGACCCGGAGCTGAAACTGGGCTTGGGGTGCGGCGGTTTCAGGAAAACCCGCAGGATCGAGCTGGAGGTATTTCAGCAGACTCGGCAGATCTGTGAACGCCTGGGCCATCGCCTGTTGCCAGCCCTGCACAGCGAGGCCACTCTCAGGTATGATGTGCGCCGCAAAGTGACTGTTTCGTGAGGAAGACATGGCTAGCTATAGCACCAATGAGTTTAAGGGTGGTTTGAAAATCATGATGGATGGGGATCCCTGCTCCATTATTGAAAACGAATTCGTCAAGCCTGGCAAAGGTCAGGCGTTCAACCGGGTCAAGATCCGCAATCTCAAGACCGGCCGTGTACTGGAAAAGACCTTCAAGTCCGGCGAGTCCGTGGAGGGGGCGGATGTCCACGAGACTGATATGCAGTACCTCTATAACGACGGGGAGTTCTGGTACTTCATGGACCCGGAGAGTTTCGAACAGGTCAGTGCGGATCAGGCCGCGGTGGGGGAGAACGTGAAGTGGCTCAAGGAGCAGGATCTGTGTCTGGTCACCCTGTGGAATGGTAGCCCGATCTCCGTGGAGCCCCCCAAATTCGTGGTGCTGACGGTTGCGGATACAGATCCGGGTCTTAAAGGGGATACCTCCGGCAGTGGTGGCAAACCGGCGACCCTGGAAACCGGGGCCGTGGTGCGTGTGCCGCTGTTCGTACAGATCGGTGAGCTGATCAAGGTCGACACCCGCACCGGTGATTATGTCTCCCGCGCCAAGGAGGAGTAGGGGGCGGGAATTGTTGTTTCACCGCCCGGTGCTGACCACCGGGTCTGGAAGGCTGACATGAACCGCTCTGCACTCTGGGGACCTTCGTCCAGCCTGGAGCTGTTGCGCCATCGAGCTGGGGTTTTGCGCCGGATTCGGGCTTTTTTCGATGTTCGGGGGGTGCTCGAAGTCGATACTCCGGTCTGTTCCCGGTATGCCACCACGGATCCCGCGATCGAGAGCTTTATGACCCGCTATCGGGGGCCCGGTGCGGGTTCGGGGCTCGACTGTTACCTTCAAACCTCCCCCGAGTTTTTCATGAAACGCTTGCTGTGCGCGGGCAGTGGGCCCATCTACCAGATCTGCAAGGTGTTTCGGGATGGTGAACGGGGTCGCCGGCACAATCCGGAGTTCACTCTGCTGGAGTGGTACCGGCCAGGTTATGATCACCATGCCCTGATGGATGAGGTGGCTGAACTGGTCCTCAGTCTGTCGGATGAACCTCAGAAGGTCGAAAAATACACCTATCGGGGAATTTTCGAACAGGCCCTATCCCTGAACCCGCATACTGCGGATTCCCGCCAGTTGCGGGATTGCGCCATCGCGCGGGGCATTGCGGGTGCGGAACAACTGAACCTGAACCACCGGGACGCCTGGCTCGATCTGCTGCTGACCCATCTGATCGAGCCCGATCTGGGACGTTCCGGGCTGACTTTCATTTACGATTATCCTGGGAGTCAGGCGGCCTTGGCCAGGCTCAGCGATGGGGACCCTCCCCTTGCCCAACGTTTTGAGCTGTACTGGCAGGGCATGGAGCTGGCCAATGGCTTCTTCGAACTACAGGATGCCGAGGTTCAACGGGCCCGTTTCGAGGCGGACAACCGCCAGCGGCAGTCATCCGGCGCGTTGCAACGGCCGGCCGATGAGTGGCTGCTCGAGGCCCTGGAACAGGGTCTGCCGGAGTGCGCCGGGGTGGCCATCGGCATCGATCGATTGCTGATGGTGTTGTCGGGGTGCGGGGATATTCGCCAGGTGCTCAGTTTCGATTTTGAGCGTGCCTGAAGCACCACACTAGGTCGTGACCCCGATGGCTTCCCCCATACGGACCGGGGCCCCTGGCGCGAGTCCTTCAAGCCACTCCGCACGGTCCTTGCCGAACAGCAAGATCACTGTAGAACCCATGTTGAAGCGGCCCATCTCCTCGCCCTTGCTCAGTTCTATGGGCCTGGGGCTGGCATCAGGGGTGTAGTTCCAGCGGGAAACACGCTCTTGGACCGGGGTGACTGCACCGGCCCACACGGTCTCGATGCTGGAGACGAAGATCGCGCCCACAAGGATCATCGCCATGGGGCCGTGGGGGGTTTCAAACAGGCAGACGACCCGTTCATTGCGGGCAAACAGGCGGGGAACCCTTCGTGCGGTGGTGTCATTCACACTGAACAGCCGTCCCGGTACATGCAGCATCTTTTTTAATTGCCCGTCCAGGGGCATGTGCAGTCGATGGTAATCCCGGGGTGAGAGATAGACGGTGGCAAAGGCCCCCTCGTCGAACAGCTCGGCCATCTCCGGATCACCGCCCAGCAGTTCCAGCAATGAGTAGTCATGCCCCTTGGCCTGGAACAGGTAACCCGCCTCGATATCCCCAAGTTGACTGATGGCGCCATCGGCGGGGCAGGCGATTTCGTGGGGCTGTTGGGTCACGGGCCGGGCATCCGGGCGCAACGCCCGGGTGAAGAAGTCGTTGAAGCTGCGGTAGCGGGAGGGGTCGGGTTCCAAGGCCTCCTGTATATCCACTTCGTACCATTTGATTACCTGGCGGATCAGCAGATCTTTCAGCCACGGGGTCTCGACCCTTGCCAGGCTGTGCATCAGGCGGGACAGCAGATGATGGGGCAGCAGATACTGGAGGATGATGAACAGGGTCTCCAACAGTCTTTGCGGAAGGTTTTGGGTAGGCGGTGTAGGTTGTGTCATGGTTTCTGGTTGTCGATCAACTGGGACAGATCTTGGGCGATGGTAGCGGCATCCTCACTCTGGGTAAACAGGGCATGCAGGCGCTGATTCGGTCCGATCAGGAAAAACAGGGCTTCACTGTCACCGATCTCGACGCCGAACTGACGGAAGGTCTCGTCCACTTTGTCCGGCTCACCGCTCAGTCCGGTCAGATGGCTGCCCAGCCGGTCGATCGACTCGCTCAGGGCAGCCTCTCTCCAGCGGGGAAGGTAGATGAAGTGGATGCTGTTCTGCAGTTTTGGGCGGCTTGCCAGTCGATTGTGGATCTGCATCAGAAGTACCAGGGCGGGAGAGGGAATGGGATTTCCCGCCGGGTCGAGCAGCAACAGGCTCCACTGGCCCTGAAGGTCGTCCTGGGTGAAGGGGGCTCCCCGCTGATCCGTCAAATCGAAGGGAGGGATCGGGGTCGGCGGGTCGATGGCCATGCCCTGGATCGGAGGGGAATGTGCCCGTTCCGACGGATGGTGCATCCCCGCATAGTAGGCGATTCCGAATGCCAGGGCGGCCAGTACCAGGATGACGATCCGGCGTTGACGGTTCGAGGGGCGTCTCATGGCTGGGTTTTGGGCGTGTCGTGTCGGTTGCCCCAATCGGACCAGGATCCGGGATAGCCCTTGCATCTTTCATAACCCAGTAGATGCAGTACGAACCAGGTCAGGGATGACCGGTGATGGGTCTGGCAGTAGGTGATCACCTCTTTATCCGGGGTGATGCCCCGTTGGGTCAGCAGGGAACGCAAATCGGCCTCAGGTTTGAGACGCATATTGGCCTGCCGGTCCATGACCTCGATCCAATCCAGATTGACCGCGCCGGGGATGTGGCCGGAATATTGTGAGAACCGGGAGATACCCTGATACTCCTGGACACTGCGGGCATCCCACAGCACCAGGTCTGGGGAATTCAGGCGTTGCAGGATGTAATCTGTATCGGCAATCCCGCGATCATCGGGCTGGGCCCGGAACTCTGCAGTGTCCCGGGAGGTTGTCTCCCGACTGCAGGGATTACCTTCGTTGGCCCAGGCATGCAAACCCCCATTGAGCAGGGAATATCGGTTGTGTCCCAGGGTCTGCAGGGTCCAGAGCAGCCGCGAGGCGTTACCGCCCCCCTCGTCGTCGTAAGCCACCACATGGGTGTCTGGCCCGATTCCCAGTCCGGAGAGCAGGGGTTCGAGTTGTTCCGGTGGGGGAAGCAGCCCATAGACCGGATGCTGGAACGCAGTGATCCGGGTGTAGGGCAGATGACTGGCTCCGGGGATGTGTATTTCCGGATGAGTCGTATCCTTTCCCAGGTCGATCACTGCGAGGTGAGGATCTTCCAGGCGGGTGCGCAACACATCCGGTTCGATGAGCAGGGGCAGGGTATCCGTCATCGGTAGGGCCTGAATGCGTGCGGATCCGCTGAGATCAGGCCGAGAGCGACTTCTGTGTGGCGGCCAGTGCCACGCCGGTTTGAATCGGCGCATTCATTTCGCTCAGAATAGCCTCCAGGGCGCTGACACACAGTAGAATGTTCTCGGCTCGGGCGCTGTACCCCATGAGTCCGATGCGCCACACCTTACCGGCGAGTGCTCCCAGACCGGCGCCCAGTTCCAGGTTGTATTCATTCAGCAGACGGCTGCGCACCTGGGCGTCGTCGATCCCTGCGGGAATCGATACGGCATTCAATTGTGGCAGTCGGTGAGCCTCATCGACGATGAAGCTCAGACCCATGGCCTCGAGACCCGCCTTGAGGGCCTGATGCATCCGGCGATGCCGTGCCCAGGCGTTTTCCAGACCCTCTTCCTCCAGCATGCGCAGAGATTCGTGCAGGCCATAGAGGGCATTCACCGGCGCGGTGTGATGATAGGCGCGCTTCTGGTTGGTTCCCCAGTAGCCCATTACAAGGTTCAGATCCAGGAACCAGCTCTGCACCTTCTGCGAGCGGTTCTTGATCTTGTTCAGGGCTCGATCATTGAAACTGATGGGAGAGATCCCCGGGGTGCAGGAGAGGCATTTCTGGGTGCCGGAGTAGATGCTGTCGATCTCCCACTCGTCGACTTTCAGCTCGCAGCCTCCCAGGGAGGTTACTGCGTCCACGATGGTCAGGCAGTCGTGACGATGTGCCAGTTCGACCAGTTCCTTCGCATCGGAGCGGGCCCCGGTGGAGGTTTCGGCGTGTACGAAGGCGACTATTTTGGCGTCTGCATGAGTGTCCAGGGCGGCAGCCACCTTTTCCAGACTGACCGCGGTTCCCCAGTCATCTTCCACCATCACCGCGACACCGCCGCAACGCTCCACATTCTCTTTCATACGCCCGCCAAACACCCCGTTCTGACAGACGATCACCTTTTCACCGGGCTCTACCAGATTGGCAAAACAGGTCTCCATACCGGCGGATCCCGGGGCCGAGACAGGCATGGTGAGCGCGTTGTCGGTCTGGAAGGCAGACTGGAGCATGGCCTTGGTCTGCTCCATCATCTCGATGAACAGGGGATCGAGATGTCCGATCGTGGGTCGTGACAGGGCCTCCAGGATACGTGGGTGAACATCGGAGGGGCCAGGACCCATCAGGGTCCGGACGGGAGGGTTGAAGATGGGTGTACTCATGCGGTGGTTGCCTGTATCGTTATTCTGTTAGAGGGTGGCCTGAGTATAAGTGTCGTGATGATCCGGCTTCAACCCGCTAAATGCTACCGATTGCTCTCCGCTTGGAAGTGCTTTGATCCGGGGGGCGCAACGTGACGGGTTGGAGGATGCTGCGATGGACTCCATAACCCACTAAATCAGTCAAATATAAACGCAGTGGCTTGCGTGTTTTGTAAGTTTTGTTTAATTTTAAAGTGATCGGTTTTGCGCTCTTCATCAGTCTTGTGCTCAGCGCCTGTCAAGAATCCAACAGTACGGAATCCACCGAGACGGCAAGTAGCCCTCAAGATGAAACCGTAGTATCCGACGATAGTGAGACATCCGATACCAGTGATGACGGTACTCCGGACGACAGCGGAAGCCAGGATGATTCCGGGGATGGATCAAGTGAAGATACCACAGAACCGACTCCTACCCCGGTAGCGCCACCGGCCTCTGAAGAAACGGATCCGGAACCGACTCCCGTGACTCCCGTGACTCCCGTGACTCCCGTGACTCCGGTTGAGGAACAGCCTGCACCCGTGGAAGAAGAACCCACTCCGGTGACGGAAGAGCCTGCACCTGTGGAAGAGGAACCCGCTCCGGTGACGGAAGAGCCTGCACCTGTGGAAGAAGAACCCGCTCCGGTGACGGAAGAGCCTGCACCTGTGGAAGAAGAACCCGCTCCGGTGGTTGATGAGCAGGTCTCCCGGGGGGCACCTCGGCTGACTTCAGCGACCATTAGCGGAGACAATGTGCAGCTGAGTTGGCGTAATGCCAATTCCGATCCGGATGGTGGCTATGATGTGTGGATCGATGAACAGGACACGGGTGCTGACCGTACCGCTTCAACCAGCGCGGTGATCGCCGGTCTGGATCTGAGTGTCCGCCACTGTTTCAAGGTCGAATCTCGTTACGTGGGGGCTTCAGAGTTCTACGTCTCCAACGAGATGTGCACCGAAGCCCAGGCTGCCGTAAATCAAGCACC
>JARRNW010000190.1:0-6887 GCA_037384565.1 Candidatus Thiodiazotropha sp. | reverse complement strand
ACGGTGGTTCCTCAGAGTCAGGTAACGGTAGCCGAAGAGGGCCAGAACCATATGTTTCTGTTCAATCCTGGCGCCACCCTGGATGAAGTGGTGCGTGCCGTCAATCAGGTGGGCGCCGCCCCCAGTGATCTGGTGGCCATCCTTGAAGCGCTCAAAGAGGCCGGTGCCCTGCGTGCGGAGCTGGTGGTGATCTGATGAACAGTGCGGCAACCTCGGTCTACAACGATTTTTCCGGTCTGGCGCAACTGAAGCTTCAGGCCCGGCAGGATCAGTCCGGTGCCCGTGAAAAAGTGGCCCGGCAGTTCGAATCCGTGTTCATTCAGATGATGCTTAAACAGATGCGTCAGGCCGGTTTTGGCGGCGGTCTGATGGATTCGAAACAGACCCAGTTCGTCCGGCAGATGTACGATCAGCAGTTGGCGGTGCATCTGTCGGAGCAGCGGGGTATGGGAATGGCCGAGTTGTTGCAACAGCACCTGGGGGGTGCAACGGCCCAGGTGCAACAGACCCACGGTTCTGGATTGCAGCCCTATTGGCATCACCCAACATTGCAGGCTCTTCGCCCGGAGACTCAACCTTCCCCTGATGACTCGTCGACGTCCCGCAGCGCTACATCCCGGTCCGTTGCGCCGATCGAATCGCCGGAATCCTTTGTCACCGAGCTGTGGGACGCCGCCCAACAGGCGGCGGCTGAACTTGGTTTGGAGCCAAAGGCATTGCTTGCCCAGGCGGCCCTTGAGACCGGTTGGGGGGCACATATGATGCCCAACGCCGAGGGTGCGCCCAGTCACAACCTGTTTGGTATCAAGGCCGATCAGCGTTGGGCGGGAGAGCAGGTACACAAGGAGACCCTGGAATACACCGGGGATGTGGCGGTGCGTCGTCGGGAGCACTTTCGCTGTTATCCCTCCTATGAAGAGAGTTTTCAGGATTATGTGACGTTTCTCAGGCAAAACCCCCGCTATGGCGAAGCACTGCAGAGTACCCATGACAGCGAGGCCTATTTTCGGGCGTTGCAGGATGCGGGCTACGCAACCGACCCCCAGTATGCGGACAAGATCCTTCGGGTGATGCAGGGACCTGAGATGCAGGCCGCTTTGGATGGGCTAAAGGGCGCTGCCGGACAGCCGATATAATGCGATAAGGAGACGAATGCAGTGAGTATGCAAACCATCGGTATCTCCGGATTGATCGCGAGTCGGATCGGCCTGGATACCACCGGTCACAACATTTCCAACGTCAATACTGAAGGTTACAGCCGTCAGCGGGTCGATTTTTCCACCCGGCAATCCTTTGCCACCCCGGCCGGTTATCTGGGCAACGGGGTACAGGCTTCCGAAGTAAAGCGCACCTACGATAGCTTCGTGGCTATGCAGATGCGCGCCAGCAGCTCCGTGGCGGCGGAACTACAGGCCTATTTCGACGGTGCCAGCCAGCTGGACGAAATGGTCGCCAATGCGGATTCCGGTCTGCAGCCGACGATTCAGAATTTTTTCGGCGCCCTGCAGGGGCTGGCGGATGATCCGACCTCTGTGGCGGCTCGGCAACTGGCGCTGACCGAAGCGGAATCGATGGTGGACCGGTTTCACTATTTCGACGCCCAGTTTGAGGAGATGCGCACCCAACTGAACAACCAGATCAAATATCAAGTCGACGAGATCAACCGGCTGGCCCAGGGCATCGCGGAGATCAATCAGGATATCCAGATCGCCTATGGGAGCACCCCCAACGATCTGCTTGACCAGCGGGATCAATTGGTCAATGACCTGGCGGAGCGGGTCGATATTCAGGTAGTACAGCAGAGCGATGGCGCCTACAACGTCTTTATCGGCAAGGGACAACCCCTGGTGATCTCCAGCCAGGCCGCATCCCTCGGCACACAACCCTCCACCCTGGATCCCAGTCATCTGGAAGTCACTTTCGACTACAGCTTTGGAAGTCAGGTGGTGACCGACCAGATCAGTGGCGGGCAGATCGGCGGCATGCTCAGATTTCGCAGCGAAGTGCTCGATCAGGCCCAGGACCAGGTGGGCTTGGTCGCCTTGGGGGTTGCCGAGCAGATCAACATCCAGAACCAACTCGGATTGGATCTGGATGGATTGGTGGGTACCGCCATGTTCAGCCAGGGTTCGGTTCAGGTATTGCCGCGACCGGGCAACGGCAGCTCCATTACGGCCGATTTCAACGCCATCGGCGATCTCACCGGTGATGAATACGAACTCACCTACGATGGGACCAATTTCGTGCTGACCAACCTGACCAGTAACGCCACGCAGAATCTGGTGGCGGGTCTGAACACGGTGGATGGCCTGGACATCACGATCAACGCGGCCGGGGCACTGGCCGGGGATACCTTCATCATTCAACCGACTCGCAATGGTTCTCAGGATATCGATCTGCTATTTCAAGATGTGCGTCGCCTTGCGGCCGCGGGACCTATACAGGCACGACCTGCGGTAGACGCCAACGGTAATCCCCTGAATGCCGGTACCGCCGCTATTACCCAGCCGTCCAACAGCAGCATGACGGGGCTGCCGCTGGCAGGGGGGACGATTCAGTTGGTCTATGACGATCAGGGCGGTCCCACCAGCGGCTTCGAGGTCTACTATCCCGGGTCTACGCCTGGGGTGGATCCCTTCGACGATTTCATCACCTACGATAATCTCGATCCCGCCACGGTTGCCGGACTCCAGGTGCCGGCGGCAACATTTGCCGCCTTTGGTGGCATCAGTTTCGATCTGTCCGGGGTACCCGCCGACGGTGATACCTTCACTATCGGGAACAACACCGGTGGCACCAGTGATAATCGCAATGCACTCGCTTTGGAGGCGCTGCAAAACCAGAATGTTCTGTTAGGCGGCACCGCAACCATCGATGAAACCTATGTCCAGATGGTCTCGGATGTGGGTTCGAAGACCCACTACGCCGAACTCAATCTCACCGCACAGGAGAGTCTGTTGGCCCGGACCAAAGAGGCCATGGACGAAGTTTCCGGTGTCAATCTGGATGAAGAGGCCGCCAAGCTGATCCAGTTTCAGCAGGCCTATCAGGCTTCGGCTCAGGTCATCTCGGTGGCCAGTACCATTTTCGACACGCTGCTCAACGCCGTGAGGTGATCCCAATGGACCGGATTTCGACTTCAATGCTTTTCGACCGGGGGATCGCCAGCATGCTGAAGCGCCAGATGGCGCTCAGTGAGGCGCAACAGCAGGTCTCGAGTGGCAAACGCATCCAGACCCCCAGCGATGATCCCCCCGGAGCTGCCCGGATACTCAACTTGCGTACCGCGATCACCCAGGTGGAACAGTACCAGGAGAACGCGGATCAGGCGCGGGCCCGGTTGGATCTGCAGGAGACCGCCCTGGCCGGGGTAGACGACATCCTGCCAAAGGTCCTGGAGCTAACTCTGCAGGGACAGAACGACACCTACAATGCCGCTGCCCGGCAAGCGATTGCCGATGAGTTGCGTGAACTCAATGCGGAATTGATGGGGTTGGCCAATACCAAAGACAGCAATGGCGAATACATCTTCGCCGGATTCAGCGCCGACAGTATCCCGTTCAGCAATCCGGCGGACGGTGTGTTCAGCTATTCCGGGGATATGGGCAGCCGCTCCCTGCGGATCTCCGCCACCCGTCAGATTCAGGACCGCGAAAACGGCTACGATGTGTTTATGAACGTCGAAACCGCGGCGGGGGGCCAACGTAATCTGTTTGAAACCATTCACGGGGTTATCGCCGGTCTCGAGGCCGATGCGCCCAACGACGCCTACATCGATGACCTGTATTCGGCCATGGAGCATGTCAGTTCCGTGCGTGCCCGGGGCGGTGCCCGGCTCAACGCCATAGATGCTCAGAAGACGGTCAACGAGGATTTTATCTATACCATGACGGTCACCCGGTCAAATATCGAAGATGTGGATCTGGCCGAGGCGATCGGCCGGTTCGAGCAGGGCATGGTGGCGCTGCAGGCGGCCCAGCAGACCTTTACCAAGGTGCAGGGGTTGTCACTGTTCGACTATCTCTGAGATCAGGCATGACCGGTTTCAATAGGTAATGGCACTTAACTAAAAAATCACCGTCATCTTGTGAACTGAACCCTGAGTCTGCATTCCCACGCAGAGCATGGGAACGAGAGTAACGAGCGCAAATCCACCGTCATCCCGGCGCATGCCGGGATCCAGAATGCAGCATGCTGCGAGATTCCCGGATTCTATTCCCCCTTTAGACCGACTCTGGATAATCGACGACCGGGAAGCAAAGGCATAGGATGTTCCTTCTCCAAGGATTTTCACGCAGATAAAATAAATAACTATAAAATACATATAGTTATTGGTCTGTATCTAGCGCCGATCCCGTAGGGGAAAAATTAAATCGCGTTAAAGTTCTGCCTTGTCGGGCCGTTACAAATAGCGGAGGCGGTGAATACCAAAATTGAATGGTATATCCGCCAAATGCAAATCACCGGTGACAGAGCGCTTAACCACAGATGCCGTCACCGGTCTCGAAAGAGGAATCAGTCATGGCACTTTCTGTCAACACTAATGTTTATTCTCTGGCCGCACAAAAGAATCTGTCCAGAACCCAATCCAGTCTCGAAACTTCCATTCAACGTCTGTCTTCCGGTCTGCGCATCAACCGCGCGAAAGACGACGCCGCCGGCCTGGCTATCGCTCAATTACAGAATGCCCAGGCGCGCGGCTTGACCGTGGCTCAGCGCAACATCGCGGATGGCGCCTCCTTCCTGAGTGTCGCCGATTCGACCTTGCAGAGTGTGAGCGAGATGATGCAGCGTCAGCGTGAACTTGCCGTGCAGGCAGGTAGTGGTCTCTACACCGCCGGACAGATCACTCTGATGTCCCAGGAATTCGATGCCTTGACGACTGAAATCACCGACTCGCTGGGACGTGCGACTTTCAACGGTGCCGCCGTGTTCGGTGGTGGTGGCACCATCCAGGTTGGCGCCAACACCGGAGATGACATCGACATCTCCGTGGCCGCAGCGGCAGCTCGCACCGCGGTCATTACCGATACCGCCACCATCGATGCCGATTTGGACGCTGTTGCGAGCCAACTCGCCGACATCGGTGCGCTGGAGAGTCGTCTCGAGCAGGCGGGCCGGGTGGCCGCCAGCATGGAAGAGGCGCAGTATTCCGCAGCCGGTCGCATCATGGATGCGGACTTCGCCCGTGAAACCGCTAAAATGACCAGCGCTCAGGTCGTCCAGCAGGCCGGTGTGGCCGCCTTGGCCCAGGCTAACTCCATACCGCAGCTGGCATTGAGCCTGCTGCAGTAGTGACAAAGGAAAGTAGCCGGGGACGGCCTCCGTCCCCGGGTGCTAGACTGGAACTCATAGGGTAGGGCTAGAGTATGCCAAACGTGATCGCAAATTTGGCCGACCAATACGCCTATAAACGCGAAGTTCCCAGTACCGGCAAGGCCCATGTCGCAGTAGAGACGCCGAAACCTGACAAGGTGGAGGCGCCACAAGGAATGTCGGCACTTGATCGTACCGAGTTGGTGAGCAGAGTCGAGAGCCTCAACCAACTGGTACACAGGAATCTGGAATTCAGCGTCGATGAGGCAACCGGACGCTCGGTGGTTCGCGTCATCGATTCGGATACGGGCGAAATGGTTCGGCAGATTCCGCCGGACCAGATCTTGCATGTTATTTCCCAGGTTCAAAATGCCAAAGATGGGCAGCTTTCCGGCGTATTTTTGGACGATCAAGCGTAGTATGAAACGGGATGCTCACCGTATCAGGGGGGCTTAGGGTTATGACATTAGGCGTTTCAGGTATCAGTACAGGGTCGGATTGGAACTCGATTATCAACCAATTGGTGGAGATTGAGAGTCAGCCGCTCTATACCTTGCAGTCCAAGGAAAAGGCACTCGATGAAAAGATCAGCGATTTTGGTATTTTCAAGAGCGCCATCGATACCTTTCAAAGCAGTATTGAAGATCTGACGAATGCCGCGGGATTCGCGGCATTCAGTTCAGCCTCGACGGATGAGAACGTATTGACCGTCTCCGCGGACGGTACCGCGGCGGCTTCCAGCTATGATGTCATCGTCACTCAGATGGCCAGCCGGGACAAACTGGCGTCATCCGCCTACACCGACAGCGTCACAGCGGTTGGCACGGGTACCCTGTCGATCACGGTCGACGGCAATACCATGGATCTGACCGTGGATGCGTCCAACAACACCCTGTCGGCACTTCGGGATGCCATCAACAACGCCGCCGACAACCCGGGGGTCACCGCCACCATTCTCAATGAGACGGGGGGCAGCCGGTTGATTCTCACCAGTGAGGACCCTGGTGCCACGAATGCCATCAGCGTCAGTGTGGTGGATGGGGACGATGCCAACAATACCGATGAGAACGGACTTTCGAGGCTGTTCCATATCGGCGCGGGGGGCGACGGTCTGGCCGAACAGGTCGAAACCGCCCAGGATGCCCTGCTTAGCATTGACGGATTCGATATCCAGAGCACCACGAATGAAGTCACCGATGCCATTTCCGGAGTGACCCTGAACCTTGTGGGCGAAGGGACTGCCACCATCGGCATGACCCGGGACAACTCCCAGATCGAGGAGAAAATCAGCGCATTCGTGGATGCCTATAATACTTTGATCGCGCAGATCGACGATCTGGAATCCGGGTCACTCTATAACGATTCCAGTGTGCGCAATATTCGCCAGGGCTTTGTCGATGTTATGAATCAGTCGGCGACTGTTGACGGCGCCGATGCCTACCTGTTCGAACTGGGTATTACCCGAGACCGGGATGGGGTCCTGTCCGTCAATAGTAGTGAATTGTCCACTGCTTTGGCCGATAATTTCAATCGGGTCACACAGATTCTTTCCGATGCGACCACTGGGTATG
>JARRNW010000189.1:0-13263 GCA_037384565.1 Candidatus Thiodiazotropha sp. | reverse complement strand
CACCCTCAGAATCGAACGAAACATACAAGGGATGACATGCTCACGACCAAGCGCAAGTGCCGCGGCAACCCGATGCGGCTCGTCCGTGTCGAGAAAACTAAACGTCATACCGTTAAAATCCCTTGCCGGTTCGGGAATCGCGGCAGTATGCAGCGCCGTCACAACCCCCCGTCGCTTTACGATTTCAACAAAAGTCTCTACCACGCGCACGTCCGCATCGATCTCTCGCATAGCCTGACAATAAAGCTGGAAATGGCTCGAAAAAGTACCCGGCACCAGGCCCCGGTCGGACTCCTCTTCCAAAACCAGCTCGTTTATGAAGCGTTGCAAGGTCACATTCCCCCTCGGATACCAAGGGGAATCACTGGGCGCCAAGGCCGACTGAAGATATTTTACAAGTGACATGAAATCCCACACGCTGAAAACATGGTGCTCCATGAAACAACGAAGATCCTGTTCATTTTGAACAGCAGAATATACCGGGTGATTCTCCAGGGTCTGCTTGAAAGAAACGATCAATTCATCAGGTATCGTGAACATTATGCGTCCTTCCTTTTTTCAGCACTTGTGTTTTAGATCTCAAAAATTCTCACACAACCATCATGAAAATCACACCTAAAGAATTAAACGGGAACCAAGCTGAGCCCTATCACAGAAAACAACGGACCGAGCATTCATTGAGGTATCTCGTAAAGTGATACAGCTTCGAGTGTAGTGTCCTATACTGCAGTAGCAGGTGACAGGACATGCAATAGCGTGTGTAAAACAGACCTGACATCTAATCCAACTGTACAAACCTCAGGAGGCCTGATTATTTCACCGCTCACATCCACTGGATGATTCATACGATGAAACCACGGAAAAAATTATCTAACCTAATACCCCCCGTCATAGCACTACCACTCATCATGGCTCTCCCGGGTTGTGGCGACTCGGGGAATAATGACGCCTCAGTTCCCAATCGATCCTATGGACGTGTTGCCAGCAAACTCTACGACTTCGATCAGAATGGCATCTATGAAGGCCTGTCAACATTCCGATACGACATCTACGGAAGCGTCGCAGAAGAACGTTACACGTACACCGATGACGGCACTCCTGATCGCAGCATTCTTAACACCGATCTCAGTTATGGCAACACCAATTCGAGCCGCTCCTATCACTACGATTCCGAGGGTCGTTTGGACATCTGGACCCAAACAACGGCTAACCAGCGCACAACCATCACATATACCTTTAACAGCGACAATCTGGTTATTCGATGTGACGTGACCACACAAGACAGTTCCGGTGCGGAAATATCCGAATATTACTATCTGCTCGAATACGAAGAACAAAGACTGATTCAGTACACAAGCCACCAAAATTACGATCCGGCACCTTATGAAACGGTCAGATTAGAGTATGAGCGGAGACGATTTGATATGGCACATATCATACCCAATCCGCAATCCTCACTAAGTGACTATGGGATTTTTGGTCTTTCTTACCCTGACTACCCTATCGCCCACTACAGGCCTTCATTGATCTTTATCTCACCTCCACCCGTATCGACCTTAGCAACCGTATACTATCGATTCACTTATTCCGATGACATTCAGCTGATACTACTTGAAGGATGGACTCGCACTAACGATGACCTGGATGACTACTACAGTTGGTCCTATGCCTATGGACAAGACGGCAGACTAACCCTGTCTTTACTGGATGATCAACAGGATGGCAGTACCGATGTTAAGGTGCTAACCACCTGGGAAGACGGCTGGTGCTCACCTTCTGTGATTTGGGAGGCCGGCAGTATCACTACAATCAGCGCGGATCCTGAAAGCCCCTATCAATCCGGCACAGGGTATCGACCTATTCCTGTTTGCGATACTGGAGAATTTTGAGCGTGAAGCAATGAGATCCGCCAGCCACCTTTCCTGCTTCGCTTACCCCTTTCTTTTCTGAGCGCGCCCCAGTTAGCGTTTTTCTCATCATCCCCCCAGATCGTGACCGGGGTGGACCAGAAGCGGGTTTGCAAAACACTCATGATAAGACTCTTAAATAAAATAGACGATCGGCCCGGACGCACCGTCCGGGCCTGAGACTCGGGTAAACCGGTTACTGTTTCATCATCCGACGGCCATGGGGCAACCCGTTGTTACGATCAACCGTCACCTGGCGTACCAGAGAGTCGTCCACCGTAACGATATCCACCAGGTAGGTGTTCTCATCCTGCTCGGTCACCTGACCCACCTTCAGACGGTCATTACCGCGCATGATCAAACGCGCGGCCACCAGGGTCTTGGCCTCATCGGCGCTGAGATCCAGGTTACGGTTAACCGGCCGCCCTTTATTGCCCATCTTGCCGGGTCCGGCGTATCCGCCCATGGCGGCGCGGTCACAGTGGCCCCGATAGTCACCCCAGCCCGCCTCGGCGAAGGAAACCACGGCAAACAGACTGGATGCGGCCACGGCGGTGGAGATCAGGGTGATTTTCAGACGTTTGTTCATATCAGACTCCTCGTTTGTTGGTCGTGATGTCTTGTCGACGGTTACCATTTAACGCGCCCGACGTGTCCGGCCAATGGCAGAATCCCGCACTTTTGTAACAGCCGGTGACAGGCTTAAGGAGCAGACACAATATGTCACAAAGATTCTTTCCGCCGATTTTGTGATCCCTTAAACTGGACGTCATGGAGAACCAGCCCCACATCCTTGTCGTAGACGATCACCAGGAGATTCGTACCCTGTTACAGCGCTTTCTCAGCGATCACGGCTATCGTGTCAGCACCGCCGCGGGGGGTACGGAGATGAAACGCATCCTGCAGGACGCAGCCATCGATCTGATCGTGCTGGACCTGATGATGCCCGGCGAGGACGGCCTGACCCTGTGCCGCAATTTACGCGCCGAGTCGAACATCCCGGTAATCATGCTCACCGCCATGGGTGAGGAAACCGACCGCATCATCGGCCTGGAGATGGGTGCCGACGACTATCTGGCCAAGCCCTTCAACCCCCGGGAACTGCTGGCCCGTATCAAGGCGGTGCTACGCCGCATGACCAGCCTGCCGAACCAACGCCACCAGGACACCCCAGAATCCCTCAGTTTCCTAGGCTGGACACTATTGCCTTCGGCCCGGGAACTGACCGACCCGGAACAGACCCTGGTGCCCCTGAGCACCGCTGAGTTCACCCTGCTGATGGCCTTTGTCACCCGACCGGGACGGGTCCTGACCCGGGATCAACTGCTTGACCTGGCCCGGGGCCGGGAGTCCCGCGCCTTCGACCGGGCCATCGACACCCTGGTGAGCCGCTTGAGACGTAAACTACGCGACCAGCCCAAGAATCCGCAGATCATCAAGACCGTGCGCGGTGGCGGCTACCTGTTTGCCCCCAAAGTGGAGACTAGCCATGCGCCCGTGGCCTGACTCTCTTGCCGGACGCACCCTGGCATTGCTGCTGGGCATGACCCTACTGCTGATCTTCGGCAGCGCGGTCCTGCTTCACGACGAGCGCATCGAGCGCTTCGACGAGCGCAACCTGTTCCGCCTGCTGGAACGGGTCACCACCCTGTCGCGGCTACTGAGCGATGCCGATGCGGCAGAGCGCCAGCGTATCATCCAGCGCGCCGCGGAACCCGGCGACCAGATCTCCATCGATCCAAGCCCCGGGGTCGAAAGCTGGCCCCGTCACCCAGTGGAAAAGATGATCAGCCACCGTTTGCGGCGAACCCTGGAACTGACCGATCGAAGGGATGTGCGGGTGCATGTGGAGATGGATCACCCGCAAACCCCAGCGGATAAATCCACCCCGCGCATCCATGAACTCAAGGGCATCGCCATCGCGGTCCGCCTGGGAGACGGCCGCTGGTTGAACTTCCACGCCCAGAATTTCGAGAAGACCCCGCCCTGGGCCAACAAGACCCTCTACCTGCTACTCCTGTGGCTGGTCCTGCTGGTGATCAGCGGGCTGTTCATCGCCCGGCGCATGGCCCGCCCCATGGCGCAACTCGCGGATGCCGCGGAGCGATTTGGCCTGGGTCACACCCTGCCACCCCTGGCCGAAACCGGCCCCCGGGAGGTACGGCATACCATTCACGCCTTCAATCGCATGCAGGCCCGGCTGCACAAACACATCACCGACCGCTCCCACATGCTGGCCGCGGTATCCCACGACCTGCGCACTCCGATCACCACCCTGCGGCTGCGCGCCGAATATATCGAAGATCCGGAGATGCGAGAGAAAACCCTGGCGACCCTGGAAGAGATGGAAGCGATACTCTCCGCCACCCTGAGTTTCGCCAAGGACGAGGCAGCGGACGAACAGGCGCGCAACACCGACCTCGCCGCACTGCTACAGAGCCTGGTGGACGACCACGCGGATCTCGGGGGTGATGTGACTTATGCCGGTCCGGAACGGCTCACCCTAACCTGCCGGCCGGTGGCCCTCAAACGGGCAATCAACAACCTGATCGACAACGGTCTGAAGTACGGCGGATCGGTGGTAGCCAGCCTGACCCGCACTGCGACACGGATAGAAATCGACATCGAGGATAACGGCCCCGGGATCCCCGAGGACCAGCTCGAGGCGGTCACCACCCCCTTTTACCGGGTGGAGAATTCCCGCAGCCGTGAAACCGGCGGCACCGGCCTGGGACTGGCCGTGGCCAAGAGCGTCACCCTGGCCCACGGCGGCGAGTTGTTGCTGTGCAATCGCGAAGAGGGCGGATTGCAGGTCCGGATACTGTTGCCGCGTCAGCACTCGTGCCCCTGGGATCTGCGCCAAACCTACCGCACCATCGTCCCCTACACCCTGGAGGAGGCCTATGAGGTCGCAGACGCCATAGAGCGCGGCGACATGACCGAACTGCGGGATGAACTCGGTGACCTGCTATTCCAGGTTGTGTTCTACAGCCAGATCGCCAAAGAAGAGGAGCACTTCGATTTCAACGACGTGGCCCAGGCGATCTGTGAAAAGATGATCCGACGCCATCCCCATGTGTTTTCCGACGCCGACTACCAATCTGATGAAGCATTGCGTCACGCCTGGGAAACACACAAGGAGCAGGAACGCGATCAGCGCAACGAAGCGCAAACCACCAGCCAGATGGACGGTATCGCGCAAACCCTCCCCGCATTGATCCGGGCTGAAAAGCTACAAAAACGAGCGGCGCGTGTCGGCTTCGACTGGCCGGATGTTCGCGGTGCGTTGGATAAGGTGCGTGAGGAGTTTGATGAGGTCGAGGATGCCAGGGCGACCACCGATCAGGATCAGCTGCAGGACGAACTGGGGGATCTGCTGTTCTCCATGGTAAACGTGTTGCGACTCAGCGGCCTGGACGCGGAGCAGACCTTGAGTCGCGCGAACCGGAAATTCGAACGGCGATTCCGCGCAATGGAAAACAGCTTACGAGAAAAAAACATCACCCAGTTGAACGCCCTATCACTTGAGCAACTCGATGCGGCCTGGGAGCAGATCAAGTCAACGGAACCCAAACAACCGTAATGACTCGCCCAGAGGGCAATTTTGTTCTCGTTCCCACGCTCCGCGTGGGAACGAGTTGAAAAACCACCGTCATCCCGGCGTATGCCGGGATCCAGAATGCCGAATGGTGTGAGATTTCAGATGCCATCCTCAGCTTTGCAAACGGCGCCTCAATTCAAAACTATTTTTCATTCCCACTCCATCTCCTGAAACACCTGCTGGGCATTTCGCCCCTTGAGTGTCTTATAGTCCACCAGATAGGAAAAGCGGGACTGATCCAGTGTGCCAATCCGGGTGATATCGCCGCCCTCCTCCATGAAGGTCCCGACGGACTCGCGAAGAAACTCGAGATAATCGAGGGTATCACTGCGGGCTTTGGCGAGGTCGGTCGGACCACCGTGCCCTGGTACAACGCTCACCGGCCCCAATGCCGCCATGGTCTCGAAGGCATCGACCCAATGTTTGCTATTGGAATGCCCCATCACCCCAAGCATACGCCCGATATAGACCACATCTCCGCTGAACACGACCCGTTGTTGAGGTAGCCAGACCAGACTGTCCCCCTCCGTGTGTGCGGGACCCACCCGTATCAGTTCGAGGGACTTACCGCCGAGGCTGATCGTCATACGGTCCTCGAAGGTCTCGTCGGCATACACCGGCTCGGTACCTGCCATACCCTCCTTTCCCACCAGGTTATTCAGTACAAACAACTGATCCTGCAGACGTGCCCGGTGGTCGGCGTCCGCAGCCGCGCTGGCGATGATGCGCGCCCCCCGCGCCTTGAAATAGCCATTACCCAACCAGCGGTGGTCCTGACCGCCACTGTTGATGACAATCTTCACGGGTTTATCCGTGACCCGCCGCACAACCCCGAAGGTCGCATTGTTACCGAGATTCTCGGGCGAGCGGTTACCGAACGGCCCCACCACGGCATAGATACCCTCGCCAACCTTCTGCAAATGCAGCAGATCATCCACACCGGACGCCATCACAAAGGGGGTGAAAAGGAACAGCGCCAGTAAACAAATTCGGGAAAGTCGTCGATTATTTCTCATGGTCGGAATACGCAGTTACTTGGTGATGACACCTTCCTTTCAAAGGTGCGGAAAAAGGTATCGGGTCATGCGAAAAATGCCAAAAAGGCGTTCACCTCCTTGACTGCGCGACCCCGCGGCTCAATCAGCGCTTAAGCATACTCGATCCACACCAAGAATAAAGTGCCCGTGAGACGAACATTGTACGTCAGTCCTGCTGGAACATACAATTTCAATACGTACAAACAGGAGCGCTACCCATACCTGGAACCCCTGTAGAAACAAACAACCGCATGTCGCTACGCATTGCCGCGGCGTTCGCTTTGCCGAAACAAACATAATACTGCGGATCAGGCGCGAAGAACCCATTGGCAAACATCATGATCGTGACACTTTCGACTTGGCCGCCTGACTGTGGACGCCTCACTACAGGGTCGTCTAGGGTTGGGTGGCCAATTGTTACTGACAACCTTTTCGAATGAGCGTTTGTCCACTCTCGATTTCAGTACACCGGTAAGCTCAATGAAAGATTCCAAAGAATTCCCGAGTGGGTTGCTGGAACTGCTCGGTGGGCCGAAGGGAGGTGCAGGCAACGGTGCTCCCTGCTGTGCTGGTGATCGCTGTTCATCAGCTACCCTGGCCTAATTGCTCCTGCCCTCCCTGGCCGGCGTCACTAACACCCGGTGCTTATAGTGAATGTGCCGGTTGCGGCGAATTTGGTGGGTGACAAGCACCCAACCCTGACTGGTAATATTCACGATTGTGCTCTCAAGATCCCTACCTATACTCAACTCATAATAGGGACCAGACCCACTGCGGCGAAAGTACATTGGAGGGTATCGAACATGCCAGGTTACCAACAAGTTGATGCTGGATCGAGTGTATCGATTCATCCCGCTTCGCCCGATGCAGTACTTCTTCAAAATCCTGAGATAGCCACTTATCTCAACACCCACCAGGGTGCGGCAGAGAATATCCGGCGGGCCGCCGGCCTGCTTGCAAGCGAGCCAGACGGCCTGAAGTCATTGCACAAACTGCTTCCCGCCTTAACCCAGAAAACCATCAACGTTTTCTTCTCCTACAAATCCAAGGATGAAAAAACTGCGCGTGCGGTGGTGAACATTCTGCGAACAAACTCCGCAGGTAAACTCTCTATCACCTACCAGGCCGATTTCACAGAACATATATCAGGCAGAATCTGGCGCGAAACAATCACCGCGGAGATACGCAAGGCAAACTGGTTTATTCTGCTCCTGCCGGATCCAAGTGACGACTGGGACTGGTGCCTTTTCGAAACCGGTATTTTTGAAGGTCAGCAATCGACAGCCGACCGTCTGATCTGCCTGCACCATCCCGACATCGCGGTTCCCAACCCAATCGAGGGATATCATGCCGTGGCTGCAATACCATCCGAGGTCGAGAAATTCCTGCGCATGGTCTTCATCAATGACAACCCAATATATGGCCTGGACCCGATAAACCCGGATCTTGAAGAAAATCTGCCGGAAATATCCGCTAGGATCGTCGACGCCATCAGCCCTCCTCGCAAGAATCTATTCAAACAGCCACTGATGCCATGGATCGAAATACACGTTAATAATCCACAAGCTATGGCACAGAAGGAAGATCTCAATTGCGCAAGCATCCGCTATGCCAACAGAGATGCCCTGGACCTGTTCGGATTCCTCGACCAGCCTGACACATGGGGCGACCTGGTAGAGGTGATCAATAGATTTTCAAATGATGATCGCTGGCACAACGAACTTTTCCATGTTGTCCGAAAAATAGGCTCGGGCCTGAAATTCGAGCAGATTCAGGCAGCATTCAACACAGCCTCGGACAAGACCTACAGGCCGGTTGTCTGCGCCATCGATCGATTGGGCGAAAGGGGTATCATCGACACCTTTCAGATTGGCTTCATCGAAGAGGTAGGAGTGATCAATACCGCCGGAATACCCACCGGACTATCGGCACTGGCAACCACACTCCGCTACGCTTTTCGTTTTCGTTGGGAGATTCTTGAGAGGTTTGGACCGGCCGATCTCAGCGAAGCGGATATTATAGCCTTGGAGAATGCCTTACAGCGTATCGAATACGATTCCGACTCTCGTGGAGTCAGTGATGATACTTCATTGATATCACTCTTTGAATCAGATTCGGATGTGAATGAAATGTCTCAAATGTATAGCCTTTGGTGCAAACTCAGAAATCCTGATGGGACGGGTGAATTGGATATCGCCATGCGGGAACGGGATACGCACAAGGTAAAGGATATCCTAAACGAGCTTGCGCCTCTGAACAATAGATTCCTGAATATAACAGCTGAGCGATTTAGCAGTTTGCTCAGTGATACCTAGTAAAATCAGCGTGCCGAGAAGCCGTCCTATGCGAGGCGTCCTGGGCAGGAAGTGGCCCGCCCTTTCCAGGCAGGACAACACAGCAGAGGGCAGCTTCTCAGCGCGCCCAAAGGGAAGCCCCAAATTTCCCAATCCTACGATGCAACCCGAATCCGGCTGACAGGGAGCCAGCAACACTGACCCCCGCTGCCATTCTACCAGCGACCCCGTTTCCAACATTCAGTACAGCTAATTAGCACAGACAAGTAGGATACCCAGCATTATATTTCCGGATAAACGTGGGTAGTCAGGCGATTTCAGCTGAGATTTTCTAAATATCAGGCGAAAAAACATAAGCAGGCGCAGCTTCGAGGTATTTGAAATCGGATCGAACGAGTGGTACACGTTAGATTGAGTGAGGCCCCGCAACAGGCTGCCTTTCCTCATTACACGAAGCTACTTCTCTCAACACGCTTTTAATTATCAACTTTTCTGGCACAACAATCAATCAAACGATATTATTGTTTAGGATTATTCAAGTTATACCAAGGACTTGGCGCTACAGAAAGTAGCATTCAGGCAGGAAGAGGTCTCGCTACCATGTACGTTACTTACACATCGGCCCAGAATCTTGTGACCGAATTATCTACCGTACAGGAAACCGGCACTCTCTGGTTACTCTGTTTCTCGGACCACCACGCTGATCAGTTGCCCCCCTTCTTTGAGGCAGCCTCCCACCAGAAATTAAGGTTCTGCGGCGGGATTTTTCCTGGCCTGATCGACAATGACCAACGGCGGGATGAAGGCGTTATCGCCATCCCATTACATCCCCGGGCGCAACTGATCGCCGGAACCCTGGACCAGAGCAGCGAAACCTGGATCGCCCAAAACCAGATCTTGTTGTCTGATACACCCGCCAGCGCCCTGCTCTTCATGGACTCCCAGTCACCCGGAATTTCAGGATTTATGGAGGCGATTTACGATCAATTCGGCCCCCGAGTGCACTTTGCCGGTGCCGGCGCCGGTTTCAGAGACCTTCGCCAGGCCCCGAGCATTTTTTGCGAATCCGGTTTCATTGAACATGGCAGCCTGTTGATTCTGCTCCCTCAGCTTTCCACGGTAAACGTCCGGCATGGCTGGAAGCGTGTGGCCGGTCCGTTTATCGCCACACGGACAAACGGTAAGATCATTCAGGAGTTGAACTGGGAAGCCGCAGGAAGCTTTTACCGCAGGGAGATCGAAGCCCTTGCTCCGGAACTAAAGAGCAAACCGGTGTTCCCAGATCTGGTTATGCGCTTTCCCCTGAGTATTGGAAAACAGGCGGCTGAAGATGTCGTGCGTGATCCGATCGGAATCAACGATGCCGATGAGATCGTGTGTCTGTCGGACGTTCCAGAAAACTCGGCCATATACATCTCCGAAGGTAGTAAGTACTCACTAATCGAGGCAGCCCAGCAGGCGATAACCGAGTGTGACAAAGGAGACCGAGCCTCCACCTGTTTCATCTCCGATTGTTATTCCCGGGCATTGATGCTTGATGAGGAACTGACAACCGAGCTGCACCGGGCCGGTTCAGCGCTAAAACAGATCACTGACAAGCCACTTCAGGGCGTGCTGGCCTTGGGGGAGATATGCGGCAACGGACACAGCAGCCTTGAGTTCTACAATAAGACGTTTTTGGTAGCACTCCTGCATGAATAGCCACAAATCCGAATCCAGCGTTACAGAAGACCTGCTGCGCCTGTACGAACTGGCCTTGAGCATCGGGAAAGAGTTGGATTTATCCGGACTCTGCCGAAATTTTCTGAGGATCCTGATTTCCCGTTACAACCTGACTGGCGCCTCTCTCTGGTGGCAAGAAACGGACAAGGATGAGCTTGAACCCTTGGCGCTGCTGCCTCAGACACCAAACAACGAAACCCCTTTATCGATCATTGGACAGGCTCAGGATCGCACCGGTAACACAGCTCCAACCATCACCACCCAAAATGGCCAGACCTTTGCAATCTATCCTTTTTCCAAGAACGGAGTGTTGCTCATGCAAACCGCCCATCAGGATCTGTTTTCGCCACGCATGCTGAACGGATTGCGGCCGGTTCTGGGAACCCTTACAACCGCGATTCAGGGCAGAATCGCGCACGCACAACTGGACAAGTCCCGGCAAACCCTGAGCCAACAACGCAGCTTTCTCAAGACCCTCATACAAACCTTGCCTGACCTGATCTGGTTAAAGGATCAAGATGGCGTCTATCTGGCTTGTAATCCGCGATTTGAACTCTTTTTCGGCGCATCTGAAAGCGAGATTATCGGTAAAACCGATTATGATTTTGTCGAACAATCACTTGCCGATTCATTTCGCGAACACGATTTAAAGGCCATGCATAAAGGCGCACCCTCGGTGAATGAGGAACAGATCACTTTCGCCAGAGATGGGCACCTGGAGCTGCTTGAAACCACCAAAACGCCCATGTTTGATGAACAGGGACAGCTTATCGGCGTACTGGGTATCGGTCACGACATTACTGATCGCCGCAACTCAGAAGAAAAGCTCAAAATCAGCGAATCAAGCTTTCGTTCCCTATTTGACAACCTTCAGGAAGGTGTTTACGTACAAGCCCGAGATGGACATTTCATCATGGTCAATGAAGGCGCGGCCCATATGTATGGGCGGCCACGGAAATGGTTCACAGGCAAGACACCCAAAGACCTTGCCGCCCCCGCATTCAGCGATCCGGGCACGCTGGAGTCCAGGTACACAAAGGCGCTTTCAGGTGAGCCGCAAACATTCGAAATCTGGAACATGAAGCCTGACGGCACCGCCTTTCCCAATGAAGTCCGTCTGACCTTGGGTTCCTGGTTTGGAGAAACGGTAATATTCGCCATTGCCGTTGACATCACCAAACGCAAACAACAGGAAGATCAGATCATCCGTCAGGCCCACTACGACACCTTAACCGATCTGCCCAACCGATTTCTTACCATGGATAGGCTTTCGCAGTTAATAAAAGAGGCCAACCGCGACAAAACACAGGTGGCGATTCTGTTTCTGGATCTGGACGATTTCAAGAAGGTCAATGACACCCTTGGACATGATACAGGGGACAAGCTACTCAAACAGGCGGCTCTGCGCCTGCAAGCAAGTGTTCGAACTGGCGACACCGTAGGTCGCTTGGGTGGAGATGAGTTTATTGTGCTCCTGGGCAACATGAACAATGCGTCTGATGCCCGCCCGGTCGCGGAATCACTGCTTAAACAGTTTCGTGAATCATTCCACATTGATGGCCGCGAGATGATTCTAACCGTAAGTATCGGCATCTCGATCTACCCAGATGACAGCAACAAACCCTTGGAATTACTGAGCAAGTCGGACTCCGCCATGTACCATTCCAAGGCCCAAGGACGCAACACCTATTCCTACTTTACCGATGAGATGAATAGAGATGTTTCCCGCCGTCTCTTATTGGAAGGACTGATGGCGGGCGCCTTGGAACAGGGTGAGTTCCAAGTCTACTATCAACCCAAAGTCGATCTGCAAAGCGGTAAAATTGCCGGCGTTGAAGCCCTGCTGCGATGGCACAACCCGACCCTGGGCGAGGTGGAGCCAAAGGAGTTTATCCCCATTGCTGAACAGTCCGGACTGATCGTCCCGCTTGGGCAGTTTGTCATCACCGAATCTCTTAAAATATCACCCATCTTGCAACGGCAACTTGGACGACCACTATCCGTTGCCGTGAACCTCTCACCACGCCAGTTCCGCGACCCCAACCTGCTCGCCTTTATCAAACAGGTTCTGCATCACCCCTCCATGCGGAACACAACCTTTGAACTTGAAATAACCGAAGGCGTCCTGATGAGCGGTCAGAGTTATATCAAAGACACCTTATTAGCCATCAGCCGCCTGGGCGTGAACCTTGCAATGGACGATTTCGGTACCGGATACTCATCACTCAGTTATCTGCGCAACTATCCCTTCAACGTTCTCAAGATCGACCGTGAATTTGTAAAAGGTATCTGCACCAGCAACGCGGACCGAGAACTGGTCAACGCAGCCATTGCGATGGCCCACGGTCTCGGTCTAAAGGTGGTCGCCGAGGGTATCGAGACGCAGGAACAATGCAACCTGCTCACCACCCAGGGATGCGATTTTGGCCAAGGATATCTTTTCAGCAGACCCTTAACCCCACAAATGGCCTCGCAAATACTCGCAGTTGAATCTGAAACCGAATAACGGTGCCATCAACCGGGACGGACTAGGGCTTACAAAGAGATGGCGGCCAGGTTCTGAGAAGCACGCGACTGAGCCCGAGAAATTGATTAATCTCAAAACCACCTGTCGACGAGGTCGATGATTCTGGATCGCAAACTTAAATACCGGAAGACCAGATGAGACAACATTGTTGATTCTGCAAACGGTTACACTTACC
>JARRNW010000188.1:0-6971 GCA_037384565.1 Candidatus Thiodiazotropha sp. | reverse complement strand
AAAGACACGGGTATGCGTATCGTAGCGGAGACATCGTTAGAGAATAGTATGCAACCGATAGCGCTGGAACAGGGCAGTTATACGGTAACAATGCGATTGGATAGCGGGATGTTTCGTGCCGGCGTTTACACTCTGTATGCAGGAGTATTGCACTCTTCGCTATTAAAAATAGAGGATTTGAGGGAGCTTGATTTCACCATAACCGATCCCGACAACATAAAATCCCCGGCACAGGTTCGGGGTACGATCGAATGGGATGTGGGGCGTCAATTGTTCCGATTATCAATGGTTTTTTCGCGCGTCCGTGGTACACGGGAGATGTGGTAGATAACGTTAGAACTAATATGCGGCAGGCGATTTATGGCGAATTTCTACGTTGATACGATTCCAATCTGGAAACAGAATTTATTATCAATTCTGCCATATACGATCTCTTATCCTATAGCAAGGTCATTGCTTCTGCGTTTGAGTCAGCCGATTGACGAAAGGGATGCCTATCTGGCGAGTATGAGGCTGGAGGTGGTCTACCTGGGGGCACAATACCTGAAGCGCAACTTTATTCATTCCGGCGTGGAAGCTATAGACCCGAATGAAACCTATGTGGTAACCAGTCTCCACTTTGGCCAGTGGGGTATGTATCCTGCTTCGTTGTACCAACAAACTGGTATCGGCAGCCAAATGATTATGACGGGGCGAAATAACCTGCCGGGGACCCCCTTTGCTCATTTCTGGCAAAAGTATGGGCACGCCAGGCAAACTCTGTCAGGCTTTCCCGGTCGGCTGTCCACCGAAAGTTTTTACGCTCATGCACGGCGACTTGAAGCGGGGATCAGCCAGATTGCAATCATGGATGTCAGAGAGCATGGGTTGCATCAGAAGGAGTTGCGCTTGGACTTCATGGACGGGGCCTTTTATCTGCCCAGAACGGTGGCGGTGCTGGCAAGAAGGGCCAAGGTTCGCATTCTTCCATACATCGGCTACTACGACAGTGTATTGAAGAAGCATCGCGTATTCTGGTTCAGCCCAATATCCGCAGATCGCAGTGATTCGCGTACCATGCAATCTGTTTTGGATTTACTGGAACCGGTGTTCCGCGAAAGACCCGAGTTTTATTTTAATGTGATGGCGAATCATCGCGCACCGTTTTAGGTGTTGAAATACAGAAACTTGAGGATGTGAAAACAAATAATAATCGAGTCAGTGTTTTCGATGTGAGGCGTCGATGAACGGTTTCTCAACGATGGCATACATAATCGTTGATATGAGAAATATAACAAATAGCGTCACTGCCGTGGCGAGGATGAACCCAAGCGTGCTGTGCGCAATACTGGGTGTCTTGGGATAGGCGCCAAAAACCCACCAGATGACAGGTATGTGAATCAGATAGGCCGAGTAAGAGGCTTTGGCAATGGGTGTCAAAAGGTTGGATGAAAGAGATTTGGTCAATAGATGCCCCTGCTTGGGGGGGTGTAGGGACAGCACTAACAAAACGGCTATGCAGATTGAGAACAGGATGCGGTGTTGACCTAAAAGCAGGCTGTTGAGGCATTCTCCGATGTAGGCATCATAATGCAGACTTGCCGCATGTATCGGAACGGTAAGGACTCCGAGCATAAGAAGAAAAGTGGTAATCGCCAGCCAGGAGTAACGTTTCGGATGGGTTGTTGAGAAGGTATTCAGAGACTCGGCATGGTAGATGTGCAAGGTGCCGGCAGTGATGCCGAGCATAATCGGTCCCAGTCGAGAGGCTGTGGGTATATACAGGGTGTCCCACCACATTTGAAGTTTGGCGGGTGAAAACATGATCTCATAATAGGCGAGCTCGGAAAGCTGAGGGTGATGAAAAAGTATGAGCTGCCTGGCGATCATTACGAATCCACTGAGTGCTAAAGTGAATAGGAAGGGATGCTTCAGTTTTGTGATTATGGGCAGCAGCATGATTGGAAACAGCAGGTAGAATTGGACTTCAACCGCGATCGACCAGGTCCAGGGTACGAAATAGGTATTGGCGGGTTGCAGATTGTTGATGAATAAAAGATTGCTCCATATCCATTCCCGATGAGGCAGGTGGGCAAACCAGGCGGTTCCCAGAAGCAGGATATAGGCCGGGAGAATACGGGCGGCTCGCCTGCGGTAAAATCTGAGAAGATCGACCTTCCCATGGCGCTGATGCTCTCTCAGAAGAAGCATGGAAATCAGAAAACCGGATAACACGAAAAATAGGTCTACCCCTTTGTCGCCTTGCCAGATCCAATTGAACCAGGGCGCCATGTGTCGGATCAGATCTTCGCTGAAATCCTGAGGTAGATGGGTGATATTGAGATAAAAGCAGTGAAACAGGATTACGAGTAATACCGCAATTGCCCGAAGACCATCCAGAGTGGGATACCGGCCGCGGTGCTTCTCAAACAAATCCTTGTAGTTTCGCCACAACAGGGCGCCCAGGGCGTGTGCTTTGGTGGGTTTGGTGTGTGCTTCTTGATGTGACGCCATTGGTTCGTGTCGGCCCGCTGCTGTTAACCTGTCACTGCAGGTTTATTCTTCACAATGTACCCCATTCCTGGAAAATAGTTTAGATTGCAAACACCTAAGAATCGGATTGGCAGTGACTGTCACAGTGCAAATGTGGTAAATTTGAGGGTTACTCATATCGTATGTGGTCGGTCTGACAGGGTAGGAAGTTTGCCTAGTGTTGGTACCCCTGCCTTGAGGCCGTCACAATTAACTTCAATTTGAATCCGCAGGTTCATAGCAGCACCTAGCTTTGGCTCTGGGCTTGCCATGACCCCACGGATCCAGGTTCAACCCGGCGTAGTTTGTGTGGAATACGATTTTAAAGTCGATCTCAATGTTGAGAATAATTCTCATACGCAAATAATAAGGCGTATTCCCGAAGGCAGCCATGTCCTCGAACTGGGTTGTGCGACTGGATTCATGGCGGATTTTCTTCGGCGTGAACGAAGCTGCACGGTCATTGGGGTTGAGATGGACCGGGCAATGGCAAACAAGGCGAAAGCGGTTTGCGACCGGGTCATTGTCGGCGATGTGCAGAAGGATCAGTGGCTCAAATCCCTCGCGGATGAGCGCTTCGATATCATCACCTGCGCGGATATTCTGGAGCATCTGCGCGATCCGTTCTCCCTGCTGCGAAAACTACCCGATCTGCTGAGTGAGAAGGGCCGTTTGTTGGCATCCCTGCCCAATGGGGCCCATGCCGCGTTGCGCCTGGAGCTCCTTGAGGGGCGTTTTACCTACGAAGATACGGGGCTGCTCGATCGCACCCATCTGCATCTGTTCAATTACCACTCGCTGCGTGAACTCTTTACCCGGGCCGGTTTCCGGGTCGAGGAGCTCTCCTACACCTTTCACGATATGGCGGACAAGGAGATCGAACGCAGATTACACAATCTGGGGCTGGAGGTGAGCACCCAGGGATTGGCCCGGTTTCATACGCCGGAGGCGGCGGCTTTCCAGTATATTGTGAGCGCGGTGCCGGATGCCTCGGTGCGTGTCGAAGATTTCCCTGCATTATCAGACAAGCCGATGGAATCCTCCATGGAGGTGTATCGCACCCTGCTGGATCAACTGCATCAGGCGGGTGAAACTGCGGCGACACGCTTGAAGATGGTGGAGGAGCGTGACCGGATCCTGCAGGATCAGCAACAGCATCTGAAGTCGTTTCACGAAATCCGCGATCAACTCACCGCCCAGAAGGATGATCTGAGCGAACGGTTGGATCAGGCCAACCGTCAGCTTGAGCTGGAGCGAACGACCCGCTCTGTTCACGAAAAGCAACTCAAAGACAATGATCAGCATATCCGAGTGTTGGGGCAGCAGGTGGCGTTGCTCAAGATTCAGCTTGCCGAGCACAAGCGGAGCCTGAAGGATATTCTCAACAGTCGTGGGTGGCGCGGATACATGGCCCTGATGGCGCCTTTGAGGGTAGTGCGCAAGCTCAAGCCGGTGATCGGCCAGGTAGTTCGAAAGCCTTCACTATTAAAGAAATGGTGGCAGGAGGGGCGAGACCTGTATCGGGTCGGTGGGGTTGCGGCGTTGAAGAACCGTGTGGTGCACCAGGTCTCACCCACCTACACCTACTCGATCTGGATCCGGGATGTTGAGCCTGTGGGTCTGCCGAAGCTGTACGCCATCGAGGATCTGAATGAACGGGAAGACGCGCCGCTGATATCGATCGTGATGCCAGTCTACAACGTGGATGAGGGCTGGCTGCGCAAAGCGATCGATTCGGTCCTGGCGCAAACCTATGAACATTGGGAGCTGTGCATCGCCGACGATGCGTCGACGCGTCCGCACATCAAACGGGTTTTGAACGAATACGTCAGCCGATATAAACGTATAAAGGTGGTCTATCGGGAAAACAACGGACATATTTCCGCGGCCACCAATTCCGCACTGCAAGTGGCCAGCGGAGATTTTGTGGGTTTCATGGATCACGATGATGTGTTGGCGCCCTTTGCCCTGTTCTTTGTCGCCCAGGAGATTGTGCTGTATCCCGATGCCTCCCTGATCTATTCGGATGAAGACAAGCTCAATGACGAAGGGGTTCGCTACGATCACTACTTCAAACCCGACTTCAATCCGGACCTGATGCGGTCTCACAACATGATCTGTCACTTCGGCGTCTACCGTCGCAGTTTGCTGGAAAAGATCGGCGGCGTGCGGGAGGGATACGAGGGCGCCCAGGATTATGATATGGCGCTACGCTGTCTGCGGCATCTGGATACACGCAAGCAGGTACGCCACATACCGTGGATTCTTTACCATTGGCGGGCCATACCTGAGAGTACCGCTTCAGGTGTCGAGGCAAAATCCTATGCCATGAAGGCCGCGATCGAAGCGGTCGAGGACGACCTCAAAGAGCGGGGCATCGATGCGAAGGTCAGTGAGTCAGAGCTCATCGGCGGGATGATCCGGGTGCAGTATCCGGTTCCCGAGAATCCGCCGTCGGTCACCATCATTATTCCGACGCGAAACGGCAAGGTCTTGCTCAAGCAATGTATCGACAGCATTCGGGAGCGCACCGAGTACCGGAACTTCAATATTACCGTGGTGGATAATCAGAGCGATGATCCTGATACCCTGAGCTATCTATCGGAACTCGATGGGCAGGAGGGGGTGCAGGTGCTGCGTTATGACCACCCGTTCAACTTTTCCGCCATCAATAATTTTGCGGTGAAGCAGTCCCAGGGGGAGTTGGTCTGTTTCATGAATGATGACATCGAGGTGCTTTCACCGGGCTGGCTCAATGAGATGGTAAGCCAGGCGGCGCGACCGGAAATCGGCGCCGTGGGCGCGCGATTGTGGTATCCCGACGGACGTCTGCAGCATGGTGGGGTGGTGCTCGGCCTCGGAGGCGTTGCGGGACACGCCATGAAATATACCTTTCGGGAGAACCGGGGTTATATGGGGCGCTCGGTGCTGGTGCAGAACTACACCGCGGTAACCGCGGCCTGCCTGCTGGTGCGCCGCGATGTGTTTGATCAGGTACAGGGCTTTGACGAGGAAAACCTGGCGGTGGCCTTCAATGATGTGGATCTGTGCATCCGGATCTATCAGCAGGGGTATGACAACCTGTGGACGCCCTATGCTGAGCTGTACCATCACGAGTCGGCCTCCCGTGGTGCGGAGGATACCCCGGAGAAACAGCTGCGTTTCAGCCGGGAAGCTCAGTACATGCTCGATAAGTATGGTCCGCTGTTGGAGCGTGATCCGGCCTATAACCCGAACCTGACCCGTTGTATCGAGGATTTCTCGCTCAACTGGAAGGGTGTTGAGGAGGAGTCAGGAAATGGCAAATGATGAAGATTTTGAGGCGTTTGGTGCGTTGATGGGGCGCTTTATCCAGGTTGCAAATCAGATGAAGGACGAAGGGGTTCCTGTGCAGCTGATCAATGGCGCGATGATGGCGGCATCTGCGACCTATGGTACCTACATATCTGCGGGTAATGAGGGGTATCTGAAGGAAAGTGGCGTTGATAAACTCGTCGACGTCTATCGTAAACACGCCGAGTATATTCAACGTGTTAAGGCCCATGAATTGGGTGAGAACCGAACCGACTCATAACGATCGTCGGGCTTGCGTGGGAGTGGTTCGGTTTTCTTGCTAACATGAAATTTGTTATTTCCATTGTCTACTATGACAGCGATCTCATGGTTCTGCGAAACACTCTGAGGAGTGTTGCGGATGCGTTGAATTTTGCAAAAGGGCTCCGGGAAGATCTGGAGGCATCCGTTATCGTTGTCGATAATGGTGGGATTCTGAGCAAGATCAAGCGTCTGGTCGCGGAGGTGCTGGATGGGGGGTTTTATCACTGGGTCGTGTTGGGCACCGGAGGTAACGTTGGATACGGTGCGGCTCACAATTTGGTGATTCTTAACCAGGAAAGTGACTATCACCTGGTGATCAATCCGGACGTGGAGGTGGTGGAGGATGCTTTTGCAAAGGCCATCGACTACATGGAAAGGCATCCCGATGTGGGCATGCTGTCACCCTATTCAGAGGATCCGGAAGGGTACAAGCAGTATCTTTGCAAGCGCTACCCTGCGGTACTGGATCTGTTTCTGCGCGGGTTCGCGCCCCGTTGTGTGAAACGCTATTTCGCCGAGCGTCTGCAAGAATATGAAATGCGTTGCGAGATGACCACCCAGGCTTTGAGTAACGAAATGATGGCGAGTGGGTGTTTCATGTTTGTCCGCCACAGTGTGTTGGATGAGGTAAGGGGGTTTTCCCCGGAGTTTTTTGTTTATTTCGAGGATTTTGACCTTTCCATTCGTATCGCTCGACATGCCACCATCGCCTATGTGCCGGAAGTGCGCATCGTGCATGGTGGGGGCAATGCGTCGAAGAAGGGATTACGCCACATCATCATGTTTGCCAAATCCGCATTTGTCTTCTACCACCTGCACGGTTGGCGTTGGGCCTGAATGCGTCGTGAAACGCTGAATTCGAG